>DQGU01000220.1 GCA_003524565.1 Rhodospirillaceae bacterium | reverse complement strand
CGGCAATTTCTGCGCAGAAATTGCCGCCCGTGTAAATACAGGGTGCGAAAAAACATGCGTGTTATGGGTTTTATCAACAACGGGCTGTTTACCTGGGTTGAGGGTGATAAAGATTTGTTTTTGCGTATCCAATGGCTGCAGATTGTTCATCCAGTAGCTTAACGAAACGCTTTCGGAATCGTCCGCCCGTGTCTCGGACAAATAAACCCAGCTCGCCCACGCAGCGCGTGCGCGCGGCATAAAACTGTCATCCTCGTGCAAAACAACGGTATTCGGCTGATAGGTGAAAGCGGATAATATTTCCGCTTCAGCGGGCGTCGGGTTTTTGAGCATCTTTAGTGTCTGGTCGGCATGGCTGGCAAAAATGACGTGGTCGAAAATATTTTCTTGTCCCTGCGT
The DNA here is from genome assembly GCA_003524565.1 of Rhodospirillaceae bacterium. Lineage (GTDB taxonomy): Bacteria > Pseudomonadota > Alphaproteobacteria > Micavibrionales > UBA2020 > UBA2020. The sequence continues at coordinate 16,484 of DQGU01000220.1, read as the reverse complement.
GTCCTGTACAGAGATTTTGCCGTCCTCAAGGCGGCTAACGGATACAACAGCACATGATGTTTTTATTTTATTTCCAAATGATGCTGTTAATTTTTCAATATATTGGCGGCTGCCGCCCGCAACCGTGTACCATTGCGGATGGTCATTTACCGTCAGAAGGCCGTGATTTTTAAAAAAACGCAAAAATGTTTCCGCCGGAAAGCTGAGAATTGTATTCACGGAGCAGCTCCATATCGCCGCCCCCATGGCTTGCAGGTAATAACGCTTGAACCATGACCCTGCGCGCAGTTGATCCAGATATTTTCCAAGCGAAATTTCGCGCGCATTCTCGTCATACCTTGCGGCATGTCTATTGAAACGGAGAATATCTGCAATCATGCGCCAGAATGCAGGGCGCAACCAATTGCGCTTTTGCGCAAACATTCCTTTGCTGCCGTATTCGAGCATACCGCCCGCGATGCTGGCGCCAAAAGACATATCACTTTTGGTAATATTGACTCCCAAATGCTCGAACAGCCCCGTCAGATGCGGATAATTTCTTTTATTAAATACGATAAAGCCTGTATCGACAGGCACTTTCTTGTCACCTAGTACCAAATCGACCGTACGGCTGTGTCCGCCAATACGCGGCTCTTTTTCGTAAACCGCAATGTCATGATACGGATTCAAAAGATAGGCCGCACCAAGCCCAGAAATACCAGTGCCTATAATTGCGATACGCATTTACTGTGACCCAAGAGTGTAAATAATCCCAATGTATATACTTACATACGCGACATTACCCTACCCTGTCCTCAACATTACAAAATGTTAATTTTTGCGCATCAGAACGTAATCTGAAAAGACAATCCAGGCGTATTATCCAGCAAGTCTATCCGGGCTTTGTGCAAATCGGCGACAGCCAAGACAAGCGATAGCCCAAGACCGCTGCCCGATGTATGGCGGCTTGCCTCGGCGCGGTAAAAACGATCGAATACCTTTTCTTTATCAGCTTTCGAAATGCCTATCCCCCGGTCTGAAATCGTTACAATCCGAACGTTATCTTTTTGTGATAGGGTTATATCGATTTGCCCCGAGGCTGGGCTGTACTTGATAGCATTGTCGATGACATTCGCAAATGCCTGAAACAAAAGGTCACGATCCGCATACAGGGTAACCGGCATGAAATCGCAAAGGATATTAATGCCCTTCTCTTCTGCCAACGGTTCATAAAGCTCAACCACATCATGCAGAAGCTTTTGTAGATGTACGTCTTGAAAATTATGCGTTTGTTTTCCAGCCTCGATGCGGGCGATACGCAAGAGCGCATTGAAAGTAGCAAGCAAATGATCGGCCTCAGCCAAGAGACGGTCGCAACGCTCGCTCGCCTCTGGACTCATCGCGATAACTTCACTTTTGCGCAAAACCTCAAGATGATTGCGCAAACGCGTTAACGGCGTGCGCAGGTCATGCGCAATATTGTCGGATACCTTTTGGACCCCTTCGACCAAATCCTCAATCCTGGATAGCAGAGCGTTGAGCACCATGGACATGGTGCTTAGATCATCCCAATGAGAGTCAATCTCTATACGTTGCGACAAGTTACCCGTGTCCATGATATTCTTGGCGGTACGGGCGATACGAGCCGTGCGGCTGACAACAAAGGTACTAATCATAAAACTGGTCAATATCACAACGACCATCAAAAGAATTCCCAGCAAGCTCAAACGCTGCATGAACCTGTAGTTTTCCATCATGTCGGTGATATCTACCGCGACAAACAAACGTCGGCCATCATCATAAGTATGGATTTTCGCAGCATAGTCTGCGTTGCGCTCAGCATCTTTGAAAAGAACAGTCCCCTCTGTCAAAGGGGCGGCTTCGTCTGGCAATCGCCGTAAATTCCCGCCTAATACAGTGCCTGCGCCGTCCAACAGCACGACCAGCTTCCCCCCCGTGCCGGCGCCGGATAAAATCTCTTTATCTCCTGAAGCGTCATCCTTGAACAGCGGCACAAGATTTTCCAACGAGGCATCAATCAATTTTTCTGTGCCATAGACTAAGTGGCCACGCGAAAAGTAATGAGTGAAGTACCCAAGCGCCGACATACCGATACTTAACAATACGGTAAAAAATACAGCCATTTTGAAGCTGGAACTGTGGTAGTAGCCGCCCAGGCGGCTATGCTTCGATGATATAGCCTGCGCCACGGATTGTCCTGATAAGTGGTTGTTCGGCGTTTTTATTTATTTTACTGCGCAATCTGCTGATATGCACATCAATCACATTGGTTTGCGGGTCAAAATGATAATCCCATACATTTTCGAGCAGCATGGTGCGCGTGACAACTTGTCCCTTGTGGCGCAGTAGATATTCCAGCAGCCTGAATTCCCGCGATTGCAGGTCAATATTCATACCGCCACGCGTCACCCGCCGCGCCAGAAGGTCGACTTCCAAATCGGCGGCATGCAAAACGGTTTCTTTTTGTTCGATATCGACAGCGCGCCGTTGCAAAGCCTCTACACGGGCAAGAAGTTCGGAAAAAGCAAAAGGTTTGACAAGATAGTCATCTCCCCCCGCGCGCAAACCCTTGACGCGGTCGTCAACCTCTCCCAGTGCGCTCAAGATAAGGACGGGCGTTTTTTTACCCGCCCCCCTGAGCGTTCTGATGATAGTCAAACCATCCACGTTCGGTAACATGCGGTCCATAATAATCACGTCATAGCTTTCTGTCGCACCAAGAAACAGGCCGTCCTTGCCGTCCTGCGCCTTGTCCATCGTATGGCCATACTCCGTCAACCCGTTGACGATGTAGTCGAGAACTTCTTTATCATCTTCGACCACCAATATTTTCATTTATTCCCCGAACATTAACGACAAAACGCTGTAGCGTGCCCTTGCAAGGCCAGAACAGCTTACTCCTGTTTCACGTTTTTTTACCGCGCATTCTTTAGCGCCCCATCTTGGCTGAAGGGTTAGTCCTATATTTCATATATAAATCAATATATTACCATATATTGACATAGTCCATTTGCTATATTACCAATAGCATCACTTCCTTTTTCAACACTGAGGTATAAAAGAATGGCCACTTCCAAGCGCGCGCCTGCGCATGAACTGACGAACGCCTTTGCCAATGCCGCCAACCATGAAGTCAAATACCGCGAAGGCCGCACGCGCGAACAACTCGCTGCTGCACGCCGCGCAGAAGCCGCACAAAAAGAAGCAGACCGCATTGCCGCTGCAAAAGCGAAACAGGACGCCGCTTACGAGAAAAAAATCCTGAAGATTTTTGAGGACGCCAAGAAAATCTACGACAAGGCCTTCGGCGATACCGGTAACATAGCAGTGCGGATTGAAGGCAACAAAATCAAAATAGAAGAGGTCGGCACGTCCTATCATCAGGCGCGCCAGTTTAATCCCGCCCCCACGCCGTTCGAGCCGAGCTGGCTTCACGGCGCTTACGGCAAAATCATTACCGTTAAAAACGGTGCGCTTTCCTATCGTAGCTGGGGTTCACGCATCGACCCCCAATACAGAAACTACCCGCTCAGCCTGACCGAAGAGCGCCTGCGCGAGGCCTTGATTAGCCCCGCACGCATTGTCGGCGACAAAGCCAGTCTGGAAAGAATGGCCGCGCTGAGTGTACCTGCGCAGAAGAAAAAACCGCAAAACGCACCGCGTCCGCGCCGCTAAACGCACCGGATGCAGGCAAACAAAACCCCTGCCGTGACCGATACGGCGGGGGTTTTTGCATTCGGGGGGCTTTTCATTCGCCCCCCGCCGCGCTAGGCTGGAGCATCCATTTACATGGAAATCCGCACAACAGGGAATATATGTTCATGAACCGCAAAGACAGGCGCGCCAGCGGGCTTAAAAACCAGAAGCAGGAACAGGTCATCCTCGCCCTCAAAACCGCGCGCATGCTCAGCCAGCAGCATAAAAAAGCCGATGCGGACAAATATTTCATGGCCGCGCTGAAGCTTGACCCGGAAAACCGCAATGCCCTGCTGGATTTCGGCCTGCATTCGCTTCAGAATAACGAACTTAAAATGGCGCGGCTGATGCTTGGCGAGCTTGTACGGCTCTATCCGCGTGACAGCGCGGGGCTAACCGCCCTCGCGACCGTCGAAATGGAAAACGGCGCGCGCGACAAAGCGTTCGAGCTTGCGCAAAAAGCCATGGACAATAACCCGACGGCGCAGGTCGTGGCCAAAATCGCCCTTCTCTACCGCAACGACGGCGACCTTGATACCGCGCGCGAATATCTGTATCGCGCCATCAAGATGGATGCGCATTATCCGACGCCCTATTTCCACCTGAACGACCTCAAAAAATACACGGCCGACGACGAAGACCTCGCCCAACTCAAACGCCTTGTGCAGAATACGCAGGGCATGACGCCGAACCAGAAGGTGATGATACACTACGCCCTCGGCAAGGCGCATCTGGACATCGGCGACAGCGAAACGGCCTTTCGCCACTACACAGAGGCCAACCAGCAGCGCAAAGCCGGCGCCCCAAAATACGATATGGACACCCACGAAAAATATATCGACAGCATCATCAGCGCGTTTGACGAAGAGGTGGTAAAAAAACTCGACGGCAAAACGCCCGCCGTCGAGGGGGCTCCGCAGCCCATTTTCATCGTCGGCATGCCGCGGTCCGGCTCCACACTGGTTGACCAGATTATCGCCAGCCACCCCGACGCCACCTCCATCGGCGAAGCGGTATATATTCCGCGCAGCATGCCGGTTTATCCGAACAAGGACATGCCCGCCGCCTTCATCGGCAAAAGCGCCAGCATTTCGGCAGACATGCTCGCGCAACTGACGCCAGATGTTCTGCATCAATTCGCCAGCCGCTATTTCGCGCAATCGGCGCAGGCCAGTGCGGGTGCAAAATACCTCGTCGATAAAATGCTTTATAACTATATCTGGGTCGGCGTTATGCTGCTGGCCTTCCCCAATGCCAAAATCCTGCACACCCGCCGCGACCCTGTGGATACGGGGCTTTCCATCTGGACGCTGATGTTCAGCGATGGCAGCTATTGGTCATACGACCAGAAAGACATCGCGCGGTATCATCTGGCCTGCGACAAGCTGATGACGCATTGGAAAAAAATATTCCCCGGCCGCATCATGGACGCCGTTTACGAAGATATGATTGAAGACCAGGAAGCGCAAAGCCGCCGCCTGCTGGAATTCTGCAACATTCCGTGGGATGACAAATGCCTGCGCTTTTTCGAAACCAAGCGCACCGTCAAAACATCCAGCGTCGGGCAAGTGCGCAAGCCGATTTACAAAGACTCCGTCAAGAAATGGAAAAAATACGAATCCTATCTGGGCGATATGATTGATACGCTGGAGCGCGGCGGATACAAACTGCGGGGTTAACGCGGCAGATACGCGAAAAATAAAACCGCTATTCCGCGGCTGTCCAGCTGCGGCTGGTCACGGGGCCATTTGCGCCCATGCCGCCGTAATAGGAATAATCGAACGTCACCACAGTTTCCGCGGCATATTCGGTTTTGCTTTGAATATCCACATCCCCGTAGGCATCGGGGCAATCATCACCTGCCGCGCCGAAACCTGCGGTAACAGCAGCTTTATCCGTGCGCGCTTTTAAAACCCAGCCGCCGTTTTCATCCGGCGCGGCGGAAACAACCGTCGCCGTGCCGCGGCATTTCAGCCAGTTGCTGGCCGATGCGGGGGCGGATGTAAAAATGAAAATCAGGCAAAGAATAAAAAGTGCGGCGGGCATCGTTGCCTCCTCCCCGTATCAGGATTTGTCTTTGCCGTCCAGAATATGCGCGGCAACGCCCGATGCGCTGGCGGCGGGCAAACCGTGTTTCAGGCGCAGAAGATTGAGCGCGCGCGCTTCTTCTTCGCTCAGTGCGCGCGGGCCGATTTTGGCCATGAATTCGACAATTTCTTCGGGAAGTTTTTGACCGGCGGCCATCATCCGCGCCCTCCCGGTCCCTTCGGTTTTTCATTCCCCTGTTTTTCGGCGCGCATGTCTTCGCCTGCTTGAATTTTTTTGCCGTCCGCACCGCCCAGAATAAAGGCCGCAGGCGCGTTGCCGCCCATGGCATAACTGTTGAACGCCGCATAAAACGGGCGGGCGGGCGTGTACCCCCCCTCCAACCGTCCTTGTTTGTGGAGCTGGTGCAGCATGGCGCTGCGGTATTGTTCCATCATCGCATCCGCGCGCGTACGCAAACCGCCGATAAACGCACCGCCGCCCGTATCCGGCTGCTGCGGGTCATAACAGACCGCGGCGCTGACGACGACGGCATGAATACCGTTGACGCGCCCTTTGATGATGTCTTCACCGAAAGTATAGCTGCGCTCTTTCGGGTCGCGGATATCGCCGAAGGTATTGAGATTTTTTTCTTCCAGATACTGGTACACGTCTTGGTCCACATACCCGCCGTTTTTGGACAGGAAAGGCGCAATCGGCGTTTTGTTCAAAAGGGTGATACGGGATTTAATCTCGCTGCGCGCCTTGTGAATGACGGCCTGCGATGCAAACCAGCTTTGCCCCTGCCCGTCGGTGCCCCCAGCGGGCAAAAGAACCGAAAAATTGCCGCCGCCGTGATGCGCCATGGCAAAGCTTGAACGTGCCTGCCGCGGCACACCCGCCGCATGAACAGAACCGCCAATCACTTCATGCGCGATATGACGCAAAACAATGTCGGCGTTATGGTGACCAAGCGCGCTGTTAAGCCCTGCAAGGTTATGCACAGAAACCGCCAGCGCATGCGGCATGACCTGCTGCACGCCTTTTAATCCGGCGGCGCGCAGGGCGGCATCTACATCAAATCCAGCGGCTTCCATCTGCGCGCGGAAATCCTGCGCATCGGCGGCGGCGTTATCAATCATGCGCACCATACCGACAGGCATCATCACCTGCGCGGACGGGTCTTCGGGCGCAAGGCCGCGCACGCTAAGCTTCAGGAAATGCAGTGCAGCGGGCGACAGCGGAATCCCTTCTGCTTCGAAATGTTCAAGCGCACGCGCGACATAGCGCCGCTCCAGACTGTCCGACGGGCGAATGCCCGCGGGCCTGTCGCGGCCGCCCAGCTTGTCCGTATTCAGAATTTCCGGCAAGGTCGAAACCGCCACGGCCAGCTGGCCGAACTGCGCCATCGCGCGCGCGGCGTAATCCTTGAAGCCGGCAATACCTTGCGGCAATTCCGGGTTATACTGCGGGTTCATATCGCGCAGCATCTCGGCCGCTTTATCGGCATTTTTCTGCGCGCGGGCGATTTCAAGGTCGATAGTGTCATCAAAAGACAACCCCAAAGGCATGCGCAGAAGCCCGACGCTGATTTTTCCCTCCGCCTCCGCCGCCACAGCATCGCGGTCAATCAGGCCAAGACGCATCATGCCGATTTGCATTTTCATTTCGGTGATGCGGGCGTCCAGTTCCTGTATCAGCGTGCCCGGGTTTGTAATCATCTGCATGTCCTGCACAGCCAGCGCCGCACCGAAACCTGCACGGCGCGGGTCTTCGGGCGCTTTCAGGTGCGCATGGTCTTGCAAGCCCATGGCAGCAACGCGGCGTTCGATATGCGCATGCAGCGCATCGGAAAGCGCCAGTTGTTCTGCCACCGTCCCTGCGCCTGTTATCAAAATGCGCAATTCATCGCCGCCCGTGCGGATGGGCACGATACGGGCATCCGGATGCAGCGCAGCGATATCCGCCGTCATCCCCGCCGACAAAACGCGCACGGCAAGGTCGGTCAGAAGCTCCGCCTCGCGCTGCGGGATATCGACGGGCAGCACGGCTTTTTCGCTCGCCAGTTTCAGCCGGAAATAATCGTTGGTGCCGCCCATGTTGGAAAAATCAACTTCGACCATGGTCATCGGCATGCCGGTTTCGCGCGCATACAAATGCCCAAGCGCGGTTGCCAGATAAGCGTGTTCCTTGCTCAGATACCCTGTCACGGCTTCGGGTTTGTTGCGCGAAAGTTCTGTATCGCGAATGAAGCCCGTCAGGCGCTCATCCGCGCCCGGCAGATATTTTTCAATCAGCGCAGCCTGCGTTTCGGCGGGCGTCAAAAAACCGCGGCGCTGCCAGATATCGTTCAGGTCTTTGAAAACGTCGTCTTTGGTGGCCGGCAAATGCGACAGGTCAGCCGATGGGAAGTCGCGCAGGATTTTCTCCCGCTGCGCATCGCCCAGCACGAAATGGCCGAAAAAGCGGTCAATGGAATCGCCTTCCAGAACCTGCTGCCATGCCCCCGTTCCGGCCATCAGACGCCTCCGCCTTTGCCGGACAAGGGATTGATTTTCCTTGCCTTATTCAAAATCAACCCTTTTTGCTTTACAGATTATAGCCCGTAAAGGCTTATTTTTTCTTAAATAATAGCACGATACAGGCAAACGCGCAGAACTATCGGTGGCTGTTTTGCGGCATTGCAGCATGATTTAATAAAATTGAGCGTGGAAACAGCCGCCCTTTGCCCCTATGGTAAAAAGATTACGACACAACATATACGGATTTGAATGTTCGTCCTGAAACACAACGACAGCTTCGCCATTATTGACGAACACGGCGACATGCACGGCCGCAACGAAATCGACCACGACATCGCCGACGGGCTGATATGCCGCGACACGCGTCTGCTGGCGCGCAGCGAACTGCGCATTGATGGCCAAGCGCCCGTGCTGGTCGATAGCTACATCGACCCGTTCAACACCGTATTCGAAGCGAAGTTTCAAAAAAACGCGGACGCAGAACAGCCGGAAATCTGGCGCAGTATTTTCCTCTGGCAGGATGCGCTTTACGAAGAAATCGCCGTGGTCAACCACAGCGGCCAAGATATAAGCCTGAACATCGGCTATTTGCACGATGCCGATTTCAAAGACCTGTTTGAACTGCGCGGCGCGAAGCGTACAAAATCCGGCACACGCGCGCAGCCGCAACTGACGGACAGCGGGCTTCGTTTTGATTATACCGGCGCCGATAACCGCCCGCGCAGCTGCTGCCTGTCCTTTTCGCAAACGCCGTTGCAGAACGGCAATATGACGACGTTCATGCTTGATGTGCCCGCGGGCGAAACCCGCAGCCTGCATATCTGCGCCAGCCATATTCCGGTACCGATGGGACAGGATATTTTCGATGCGCAAAAGGCAGAAGCCCTCGCGCATATCCAGTCGCACCTGAACCGGCAGGCGGATATTCATTCGTCAAACCCGCAGTTCGATGAATGGACGCAGCAAAACGCCGTGGATATTGCGCTTTTGACATCGGACACGCCGCACGGGCTTTATCCTTACGCGGGTATTCCGTGGTATAGCACCCCCTTCGGCCGCGACGGCATCATCACGGCGTTTGAAATGCTGTGGCAAGACCCCGCCATCGCGCGCGGCGTGCTGCAGTTTCTCGCCGCCCATCAGGCGACGGAAACAAGCGCGTTTCACGACAGCGCCCCCGGCAAAATCCTGCATGAAATTCGTCAGGGTGAAATGGCCGCCTGCGGCGAAATTCCGCATACCCCCTATTACGGCACGGCGGACGCAACGCCGCTGTTCGTGTTTCTGGCGGGCGCGTATCTGGAACGCACGGGCGACACCGATTTCATCGCCGGATTGTGGCCGCAGATTGAAAAAGCCCTTGCATGGATAGACACGCACGGCGACATCGACGGCGATGGCTTTGTCGAATACCAGCGCGGCGCGGAAAGCGGCCTTGGCAATCAGGGCTGGAAAGATTCTGTGGATGCGATTTCGCATGAAGACGGCACGCTGGCCGAAGGCAGCATCGCCCTTTGTGAAGTGCAAGGTTACGTCTATGCCGCCCGCCGCGCGGCATCCAGCATCGCCCGCGCCCTTGGCATGCCCGATACCGCCGTCGCGCTGATGCAGCAGGCGGAGCAGTTGAAACAGCAATTCAACGATATTTTCTGGCAAGAAGACATGGGCATTTATGCCCTCGCCCTCGACGGCAACAAGAAACCGTGCCGTGTGCGCGCCTCCAACGTCGGGCACTTGCTTTTTTGCGGCGTGGTGCCAGAGGGACGCGCGGAGCGCGTGGCCGATATGCTGATGGCAGATGACATGTTCAGCGGATACGGTATCCGCACGCTCGGCAGCGGCGAGAAAAGATACGAGCCCACCCAAAACCCGCAGGGGTATCACAACGGCACGGTCTGGACGCATGACACAGCCATCTGCGCTGCGGGGCTGGCCAAATACGGGTTCGAAGACCGCGCCGCGAAATTGATGAGCGCGCTTTTCGATGCCGCACAGCATTTTCCGCAAATGCGTTTGCCGGAATTATTCGGCGGGCTTGCACGCGAAGCCGGCATACCGCCCGCGCCCTACCCCGTCGCCTGCAACCCGCAAGCATGGGCGAGCGCGTCGCAATCCTTGCTGCTGCAATCCATGCTCGGCCTGCGCATAGACGGCGCGGCCAAAACCGTCACGCTGCACCGTCCGCAGCTGCCAGCATGGCTGACCGAACTGGAAATCAACGGCCTGCGCGTGGACGATGGTGAAATCTCCCTCCGCTTCCAGCGGCACGACGACGGCGTTGACATCACGCGCACCGGCGGCAGCCCCGATATCCGCCTTGATATCGAATGGCCGGAGGAAATCGGCGATATTCGCCACACCCCGCCCGCAAAAAAAGCGCAGATGTAAACCTGCCGAAGAGTCTGAAAAGAATCACGTTTTTCCAAACACCCCTTTTTTATGCGATATGCGATTCGCAAAAGGCTTGCATGCGCCGCGCGCCTGATTCATTATCGGGATTGGGAGCACTTGGCTGATAACAAAAGAAGGGGAAAAACCATGCCCGCAATGACATTTTCACCCGCGCCGCTGCGCGTGACTTTTAAATCTGCGCCGCTGCGCGTGACTTTTAAATCTGCGCCGCTGCGCGTGACTTTTAAATCTGCGCCGCTGCGCGTAACGCTTGCCGCTGTTTGTTTGCTGTCGCTGGGCGCGTGCAGCAATATGACGCATACGCAGCAGCGCGTGGTTTCGGGCGCCGCTGTCGGCGCTGCCGCTGGCCTTGGCGTGACCGCGGCAACGGGCGGCTGCATCAGCTGCGGTGCGGCTATCGGTACCGTCGTCGGCGCTGGCGTCGGCTACGTCATCGACCGCGCCAATCAATAATAACCCTTACCCTTGCGGAGTTTTTTCATGTTCGCCATGATGCACAAAACACTTATGGCGGGCGGATTTGTCTGCGCACTGCTGTTACCTGCCGCCGCCATGGCGCAGGAACATCCGCTGCCGCAACCGCCGCAGGTTTTGGAAATCACCGTGCAGGAAAAAATCTCCGCCGCGCCGGATATCGCGTATATCAATGCGGGCGTCATGACCACGGCCAAAACAGCCGCAGAAGCGATGCAGGAAAACGCCCGCCGCATGACCGCCGTATTCGACACGCTGCGCAAGACAGGGATTGCAGACAAAGACCTCCAGACATCCGGCATCCAGCTGAATGCGCAGTATGATTACAGCAGCAACAGCCATGGCGACGGCCAGCCGAAACTGACAGGCTATCAGGCCGTCAACAGCGTCAATATCACCGTGCGCGATTTGGCCGCACTCGGTAAAACGCTGGATGCGACTGTCAGCGCAGGCGTGAACCAGATTAACGGCCCCACGTTCGACGTCCAAGACCGCGAAGCGCATCTGGACAAGGCACGCGCCGCCGCCGTCACAACCGCAAAAAAGCGCGCGGAAATTTATGCCAAGGCTGCAAACCTTAAATTGCGTAAAATCGTATCCATCAGCGAACAACCGCTGAACGGCGGCCCCGCCCCCATGCCCATGATGCGCGCCATGGCGATGGATAGCGCCGCCGCCGCACCGACGCCCGTCGCCCCCGGCATGCTGGACATCGGGCTTGCTGCCCTGATACGCTTCGAACTCGGAGAATAATTACCGGAGTTCGCCCGCGCATGCACCGCCGCCATAAAAAACCCTATGCCGTCATTTTCATCGCCGTCCTGCTTTTGGTGGTGTCCGGCGCGCTTTGGGATATGCACAAGCTGGAAAACCCGGACATCGAACCGAAAGTCGCTCTGCGCTATCATTTCGTGGACGACGCGGGTGATTTCTCCCGCCTGCCGCGCGATACCAGCCCGCTGTTCATGAAAGTCGGCGTGATGGAACGCCACGAAAACGGCGACTACACGCTCCAGAATAACGATATAGAGCCGATAACCCTGCCGCAGCGCGAAGTGAACATCGTCGTCAGCTTCACCGACCTGCCGGACGGCATGACCAGCTTCGGCATGGCTATCGAGCGGGAAATCACCCGCTGGAAACGCAAAAACAATAAAATCGTCGAAATCGTGCTGGACTGGCAAACCGACAAACCGGACACCGCGCGCCTGCTGGCCGCCGCCACCGCGCTGCGCCAAAGACTGAAGCTGGATTACTGGGTCGGCATCACGCTGCATCGCGCATGGTTTGAAAACGACCCCGCGCAACTTGAATCCCTCGCGGGCGTACGGCCAGACGGCATCAGAAGTTATGTTTATTCAATGCCGGAGGCCGCAAAAGACGGCGAGACACTGACGCAAACCCTCGGCGCACTTGACGCCTTTGGCATCCCTTATCTTTTGCGCGTGCAAGAGCCGCCCAGCCCGAAAGAAGCCCAGCAGCTGATAGACAGTCACGAAAAACTTGTCGGCTTTGTCGGCCAACCCTGATATTGCCGCCCCTGATATTGCCGCAAGTAGCATTCCCCCTATATAATCTTCCGCATCAACTTTAAGCGGAGAAGATAGACATGACACTTGCCATCGGTGACAAACTGCCCGCCTTCAAAGCCGAAACGGCCGAAGGCGCCATCAGCAACAAAGAGCTGAAGGGCAGCAACGTGATTATCTATTTTTACCCCAAGGACGACACGCCCGGCTGCACCACCGAAGCCTGCGCCTTCCGCGACAATCTGCCCAAATTCAAAAAGATGAATGCCAAAGTTTATGGCGTTTCAAAAGACAGCCTGAAGTCGCATGCAAAATTTGCGGACAAATACGAACTGCCCTTCACCCTTATCAGCGACGAAAGCGGCGAAATGTGTGAAGCCTTCGGCACATGGGTTGAAAAATCCATGTACGGCAAGAAGTATATGGGAATCGAAAGGGCGACTTTTTTGGCCGATGACAAAGGCGTTATCCGCGAAATCTGGCGCAACGTAAAGGCCAAGGGACACGCCGAAGACGTTTTGGAAGCTGTCAAAAAATTGAAATAAAACAGTGCCATAAATACAAAAACCTCAGATTTTTCTTTTAAAGTGAAAAATTAAAAAAGGGTAAAGATTCCACTTGCCGAATCGATTCAAGTTATGTAATTTTTGAATCACTACAAAGAATTCCAGATTTGAATTGGCCGAACCTCTGGTTCGCCAGGGTAACCGAGCAGGCAGCTAAACTCCCCTGAAACCCCAAAACCCCACTTGGTTACCCAAAAATCCGAAAACCCCCGGCACAGCGTCCGGGGGTTTTTGTTTGTCTCGGATTTTTACGGGAAGCGCTAGCCCGTCTTGCGCAACGTCAGCAGGGTTTTAATCTGCTCGGTCAGGCGGTTGAAATCGACCGGCTTCTCGATATACGCCGCAGGGCGCAGGTGTTCGACAGCCGCCTTGTCGCGCGGGTCGGTCAGCGCGGTCAGGAAAACGAAAGGCACCTCGTCATATTGCGGGTGCGCGCCGCGGATGCGCGACAGCACATCATAACCCGACATGCCCGCCATAGCGCGGTCACAGAGAACGAGGTCCGGCTCGTTCTCCAGAAACTTTTGAAGACCTTCTTCGCCGTTGGCCGCCTCGATGACTTCGTAGCCCTGCACGGTCAGCTCGTCGAGGAGCATTTCACGCACCGGTGCCTCGTCTTCGATAAGCAGTATCTTGGTCATGGCAAACTCCCTCTGCACTTTTTGCATTGCCCACATATTCCGTCCCCCTGTTTTGCGGCGCCTTGTTTTTACCATAAAAACAGTTAAAGCAAGATTAACGCCCGCAAAAATCATCCCCCGCCGACAAGTCTTTTTATTACTTTTATTATTGTATCCCCTGCTCCCCCTGCGGCGCGGTTTCAGCATCCTGGCGCAAGCCTTGTGCCTCGACCACACCTGCAAGCGGCAAAGTCACGGTGAGCGCTGTGCCCACACCGACCTTGCTGCGCAAGGAGATGGAGCCATTATGCAGCTCCACGAATTGCTTCACAAGACTTAAACCAAGACCAGAGCCCGGAATTCCGCCCGATGTCGAGGCGCGGAAATATTTGCCGAAAATCCGCGGCTGCTCGTCTTCGGGAATACCGACGCCGTAGTCCGTGACCTCTATCACCACGCTGTCCGCCTCGGCGAAGGCCATGACTTCGACAACGGGGCTTTGCGGTGAATATTTGACCGCGTTCGACAAAAGGTTCGCCATCATCTGGCGGATGACTTTGCCGTCCAGCCGCATCACGGGCGGCAAATCGCGCATGGACAATTTAATCTGGTGCGAGGGGGAAATATCCTGCTGGTCGGTGCAGGCTTCTTCGATAACCTGCGCCAGATTGCAGTCTTCAATCTCAACGGTCAGCTTGCCAGATTCAATCATGTGCGCGGACAGCAGCGTTTCAATCAGCCGTATCAAACGCTCCACCGCCGAGCGGATGGTGACCGCCCGTCGCTCCAGCATTTCGCGCGGCAACGTCGCGCCGCGGCTGAGGATAATCTGCGCGTTGCCGTCGATAATCGTCAGCGGTGTGCGGAATTCGTGACTAACCATCGAGATGAAGGTTCGTTGCTGTTCGACGACGTCTTTTTCCTTTTCAAGCGCGCTTGCCAGCTCCGCCGACTGCGCGGCCAGCAAGGCCTGCTGGCGTTTGTATTCGGAAATATCGGTGGTGGACACCACGATTTCGCCCGTGCTGGCCATGCGCCGCGCCTGCAGGCGCACCCACATGCCGCTGGCAAGGCGGAATTCGCGCGTACCCTGCGGGTTTTTCCACCACTCCCGCATCTGGATATAACGCTGGTCATCCTTGGACAGATGCACTTCGTCCGCCATCAAATCAAACGCATCCAGAATATGCAGGCCATGCAGCCGCGGCGCCGATTTGGGATAGCGCAGGAAATAGTGCTGGCTCATGAAACTGATGCAGCCCTTGCTGTCGATGGCAATCAGCGTATCCGGGCTGGCGGCCAGAACGGTATCGGCACGCTGGTTGGCGGCTTCGGCTTCGCGGGTGCGTTTTTCAATAAGCTCTTCCAGATGGCGGCGGTATTTTTCAAGCTCGCCTTCCGCCTGTTTCTGCTCCGTCACGTCGCGGAAGTTGAAAACCACCGCCTGCACCGTCACGTTGGACAAAAGGTTGGAGCCGATAGCCTCCAGATTGCGCCAAACGCCGGCTTTGTTCTTCATCTGGAATTCCAGCGACATGCCGGCGGCATTCGGTTCGGCCAGCAGACGGTTGAAATTCTGGCGCATGATGTAGCGGTCGCTGTCATGCACGAAATCGAATATGGTCTGGCCGAGGACTTCCCACGCGTCATAGCCCATCTGCCGCCCGAAAGCCGGACTGGTGTAAAGCACCGTGCCGTCGGCATCGAGCAGGATAATCATATCGTGCGCGTGTTCGATAATGCCGCGGAAACGCTCTTCGCTCTGCTCGATAAGCGCTTCGGCATCGGCAAGGTCTTTGAGCGCAAGAAGCTTTTCAAGCAAGTGGCGGCCAACGGGCGATTGCAGCTCGGCAATGCTCATCACCTCGTCCACCCCTGCCTTCATAAAGGCGCGGCGGTTGTCCTCGTCATGGTCGTCGTCGAGCAAAACCTGCGTATGCCCCGCAAACAGGCCGGTGATGTATTCCAGCGTTTCGATGGGCTGCGGCGGCACATTATTAATGAAGACAAGGTCGGGCTCGGGCTGCGGCGTCACAAGGTTTTCAAAACCGACCGTGGTGAAGCGCGGCGTATAGCCCTCGATATTATTTTGCATAATATCTTCGAGCGCCGCCTGTGTGGCAGACGTCGCCGATATCACCAGACTATTCAGGATTTTGCCCATCCCGTATGAAACTCCCCTTGCGGCAGTATAGCCGCTTCACAGTATCGTGGAAACGGGTTAAAAAGCTCTTGCCTGTAGCGGCCGTCACGGCTTTCAAGATTTGGGGCACCCGCCCCTCAAGATTCTTGAAAAATGCGCTTGCAAATTGCTTGACATAGTAGGTTTTACGGGTATATTGCGACATCTCGGATGGGAATCCGTGCGCGTATGCGTGCCTTTGCCCTCCGCACGAATTTACAACAAACACTTGAAATGAAACGGTTATAGCTATGTACGCAGTCATCAAAACCGGTGGTAAACAATACCGCGTCCAGAAAGACGATATTATCGAAGTCGAGTTGCTCGACGTTGAAGTCGGCGCATCCGTCACGCTGGACGAAGTCCTGCTGGTTGGCAACGAAGGCAAGGCGAAAATTGGCGCCCCCACTGTTGCAGGCGCGAGCGTGAAAGCCGACGTCCTGAACCAGAAAAAAGGC
>DQGU01000264.1 GCA_003524565.1 Rhodospirillaceae bacterium | reverse complement strand
ATCACGATACCCGTCGTGACAATAAAAAGCGCTGCCGTCACCGCCGAGAGATAAAACAGAAGCCCCACCAAAGTGCCCGCATACATCATCAGCAGCCAGAGTGATTTGCCCCATGACCAAGACATGCACCCGTCAACGGCACAGCCGCTTCCGCGGACAAAGCGAGGTTCATCTATGACGGACGGCGCAAAAGCCGGGGTAGTCTGCATGAAAAAACCTTTAATTCATTATTTAACTTATTAGTTAAATATAAGCCACGCAGAGATTCCCGTCAACCTTACAAAAAGACATGGTCGAAGAGTGGCTTTTTAGCGGCGCTGATGCCGCAGCGGATGTGCGGAGGGCAGGGTGGCGATTTTTTGTTCAAGTCTTGCTTTGATGCCGTCCCATTCGCTGCCGTTCAGGCGGATATTGCGGCCGTTGTATGTTGCGCTGCCATTTTGCAGCGGCTCCAGCAGGGCGCGGGTGCCGATGTAAAAAGTATCGGACTGCACATCGGCGCGCAGCGTGATGGCCGCGATGCGGCGGAAGGTTTCCTGCGTCAGTTTCTTGTCGCGCGCGGCGCGGAAGGCGCGGGCGAGGGATTTCAGGCGTGCCTCGTCCGGCGTATGATTCCGCGCGTATTCCTTGGCGATTTTGGCGGTTTGCGCAGGCGTGAGCGAGACGAAGTTGGCGCTTTCGCGGTCCAGCAGGATTTTATCAACTGTGAAGGTCGTCAGATGCGACGTTTTCCCCGCCATGATGAATTGCACCGCGCGTTTCCATGACGCGTAACCAATATCGGTTTTTTGCCCGTCAAAGCGCTGGACATGACGGATGACGGCGTAGGCATCGGCGGTATTTTCCGCCAGCGTGCCCTGCGTTTCGGGGGACAGCACATGTCCGGTTTCGTGGTCGAACGTGCCGACATCATCCACGGCACGGTTGGCGCGGTCGTAAAGCGGGTGCTTGTCGCTGTGGAAAACGACGCTGCGGATATGGCGTTTGCTATCCAGATGGATGGTGTCGGAAAAAGACGTCTTCAGCCGCTTGGCCACGCGCACGGTTTCCTGCAATTCCTCTGCCGCGCTGTCGTCGTCTTCCAGTTTGTCCATCACGCGGGGCATGGCGATATAATCATCGTTGGCGGCATCGACGAAAACCGTGTTCTTGGCGATTTCAGGGTGGTCTTTCACGGCTTTGCGCGCGGCTTCGCGGAAATCGAAGCGAAATGCCGATATATCCTGTTGCGATATATCTTTTTCTGGCTTCTGGCGGGGCTTTGGCTGCATGCGCGTAACTTTCTTGCGGAAAATAAGCCTGATTTGGATTGTTACATGCAAATTTTGCATTTGAAAGCATAGAATCTTTCTAAATGCCGTTTTAGGCGGCGGAAAAGGCTGGCGCGGCTTCGCAAAACTTATTATGGTATTTTCAATATTAAGGAGACGGAGCATGACACTTATCGCCATCGGCGGCGCCGAGGACAAAGAAGGCGCCATGACGGTTCACCGCCGCGTGCTGGACGAGAGCCACGGCGCGCGCTCGCGCGTCTGCGTCATTACATCTGCAACGGCTGAGCCTGCGGCGGCGAAAGAGCGTTATGAAGCGGTTTATAAAAAACTAGGCGTAGAAGATTGCACTGTACTGCATATCGACAGCCGCGCCATGGCGAATAGCGATGCGGTTGCAGCCGTGCTCGAAAAAGCCGATGTGGTGTTTTTCACCGGCGGCGACCAGATGCGCCTGACTCAGGCGATGGCAGGCACGCGCGCGTTTGATGTGATTGCCGAAAAATATGCAGCCGGCGCGCTGGTGATTGCAGGCACAAGCGCGGGCGCGGCGGCGGCATCGTCGCTGATGGTCTGCGGCGGCGACCCTGAGAAATCCATGCAAAAAGGCGAAGTGCAGATGACGGCCGGTTTCGGCCTGCTGCAAGGTGCCGTTATCGATACGCATTTCAGCGAAAGAAACCGCCTGCCGCGCCTGTTTAACGCGGTGGCCACGCATCCGGCGACGCTGGGCATCGGCGTTGATGAAGACACTGCGGCGGTGCTGCGCAAAGGCGGCATCATAGAAATCGTCGGCAGCGGCACGGTGACATTTGTCGATGGCCGCGGGATAGAGCGTTGCAACATGGCGGATGTCGAGCGCGGCGAAGTTTTCGAAGCCGCAGGCTTCCGCGTCGATAAACTGCCTGCTGGTGCGCGGTATGATTTGAAAACCCGCAGACCGTCATGATGCCGCAAGCCGAGATTGCTGTGCCGGAAGAAACCGGTATCGTTTTTATTTACGTCACCGCACCGTCGGCGGAAGTTGCGGAACATATTGCCGCTGCTGCCGTTGAAGAAAAGCTGGCTGCTTGCGCCAATATCCTGCCCGGTATGACATCCGTCTATCGTTGGCAGGGCAAGGTTGAGCGTGCGGCTGAGGTTGTGGTTATTCTCAAAACCCGTGCGGATGTATCGGCTGTGCTGATGCAGCGGATAAAGACGCTGCATCCCTATGATGTGCCGTGCGCGGTGTCTTTGCCCGTGCTTGGCGGTCTGGATGATTATCTGGGGTGGATAAAGGCGGAAACGCTGGCGGGGTAATCCTCTGCTGCGCCTTACCAAGCCATTTCAAAGGCGATGCCGCAATCCTGCATGCCGGAACGCGCCGCATAATGCGGTTCGTACTGGTCGCCGCCATAACATGAACTGCTGAGACCGTAGGCGCGCACGCGTCCAAGATGCGGATAACCGTCATCAATTTTCCCATCAATAATTTGCGCGATGTGGACGGGCATAACCTGCTCGGCCGAGGTTGAAAGCTGGTCTATACCGCCCGACAAAGGCGAATTGACAATCATGAACACAAGTCCGCGCGGCCCCAGAACGGCAGGGTCTGAAGGGTCATCTTCGCGCGGGTCGCCCGGTAGGGGCTGGCCGTTGACAAAACCTACCACAAATCCGCCCCCTATGGGGGAGGCGGGATGCGTATGCGTCCAGGCAATGCGCTCGTTGCCGCTGCGGATGGCGGCGTTGTTCACCCCGCCAATCATGTCGCTGAGCGTCAGGTGCGCCCAGAACAGAACCGTTTCGTCTGCGACGGATGTTGCGGGCAAGTTGACGGTTGTGCCGGCCTGCGCCATCCAGTCATCGCCCCATGTGGGGCTTCCAATAATATTGTCGTTGGATTCATCTGCGAAAGGGGTGCAGTTGGCATTGCAATTCGGAATACGGGTTGCGGCGTTGCGCATATCGCCCGGCATCGCGCCGAAAGCGTCGCGGAAATTGATGACGGCAGTCTGGTAAGATTGCATCTGTGTGATGGTCGCCGTGGCGCGGGCATTTTTAATCATCTCCTGCCCTTTGATAATAGAGCCGACGACAATGCCGATGACGGTCATGACAATCGCCAATTCGACCAGCGTAAACCCGCGGACGCCGGAGGGCGCCGTTTGCGACGCCTGTTGCTTTTGTATGACGTTTTGCACCAGCCCTCTTGAGGTGATTTTTTTGTGGGAATGCAATAGCAAATAAGCTTATAGCATATTGTACGAACTTAGTCCTAAGATTTAGTTGATGAAATCAACTAATGTGCCGATTGAACAGAAGGGGGGAAGCTACTTCTGAATGCGGAAGACGAGTCCGCAGTCGTAAGAAGTAACGGATTCATTGTATTGAAGTACAGTTGAAGAAGTGAAGCAACTGTTCATAAGTCCGTATGCGTAAACGCTGCCGGAAGCCGGATAGCCATCATCTATTTTTCTGTCAATTTTTGCGGCTTGTCCGGGTGTCATGGGCTGCAGGCCTTCGGTGCTTAGCTCTTCTATCCCGTCAGAGGTAGGTACATGGAGCATAGCGATAACTATTCCGCTTGGGCCGGTAACCGAGGAACTGCCACCGCCGCCACCGGCATTGCCGCCGCCACCGCCACCGCCGCCATTTCCGCCGTTACCACCACCAAGGCCGCAGCCTGCACCTTGCCCCGGCCCATTGCCTTGCCCGGGGCATCCTGGGCCAGCAAAACCGCCGCCGCCATTGCCGTTTCCATTCCCATTCCCATTCCCATTCCCGTTCCCATTCCCGTTCCCTGCGGCAAGTGCAGGAGTGAAAATGCTGGAATAGATATTCGTTGCTATAATTTCCGCTAATTGCGGCGCTTGAGGAAGGCCAGAAGGCGGTAGATGTTTTTGAAGCATTTCAGCAAGCTGCGTGTTTTTTGAGCTTGAAAGCGAGGCCAGGGTGAATCCGCCGTTTGCGGTGCCGACGACAAAACCGCCTCTGAACTTGGATACGGGGTGCGTTTCGCCCCATGCCGGGTTTTGTCCATTGAGGGCGCCGTCGGAAACGCCGCTTATCATGTCGGCTTTAAGAAGGTGCAGCCAGAACAAGGTTGTTTCTTCCTCTTCTGTCGTTGCGGGCAGAGACATAGGGGAAGATGTTTGTGTAGCCCAGCCGGCAAGCCAGTTAGCCGTGCCGATAATGCTATTGCCTGCGGTCGGGGCATAAGGGTTGCAATTTGCATTGCAGCCAGGGATATAGCGTGAGGCATTCGCCATGTCGCCGGGTACCGCGTTATATTTGTCTTGAAATGTCACGACCGCAGATTCGTAGGCGTTGACCTGTGCAACGGTTGATGCAACCCGCGCAGTTACAATCATTTCCTGACCTTTAAGAATGCCACCAATAAGCAGGCCTATGATGGTGAGGCTAATCGCAAGCTCTACAAGCGTAAAACCACGGATATGTGTGCAGGCGTTTTGCATTCTTGCTACTTCTCTCGACTCCTGAATACCAGTATGAGGTAAACTGCTTAAGCCAATATTAAGAGCTTTTCTCTCAGCATATTACAGTGTTTATTGAGGTGTCTTTTTCGCGACGCGAGGCGTGCCAAAAAAAACACCCGTTTCTTTTTATTACAATATCTTACGACGCGGTATCTAAATACCTCAATTCATCATATTGATTTTAAATGATTTTATAAAATATCGCGTTTTTCTGTTGACGGCGGGGAATCAATGCTCCATAACACACCAAAAGCAAACAGGCGTGGCGTGTGCCATGCCCGCATAATTCAGGAAACAAGAGATGAAAACCTATTCGGCAAAACCCTCGGAAGTTGAAAAGAAATGGCTTCTGATTGACGCGGAAGGCGTCACGCTCGGCCGCCTCGCCAGCCTTATCGCGATGCGCCTGCGCGGCAAACATAAACCCATGTACACCGCGCACATCGATTGCGGTGACAACGTCATCGTCGTTAACGCGGAAAAAGTCCGTATCACGGGTAAAAAAGAAAAATTCGACGTGTTCTACTGGCACACCGGTTATCCCGGCGGTATCAAAGGCCGCACCAAGGGCGAAATCCTTGCGGGTAAATTCCCCGGCCGCGTTATCGAGAACGCCGTTCGCCGCATGATGCCGAAAGACAGCCCGCTTGCACGCCAGCAAATGACTGGCCTGCGCATTTTCGCGGGTCCGACGCATACGCACGAAGCACAAAAACCCGAAGTGGTTGATGTGGCTTCCATGAACCCGAAGAACAAACGCTAATCGCGAAGGTATTGAAGCATGACCACCAAGAAAAACCTCTCTGATCTGAAAGACGCAGTTGCCGAAAAAGCAACCGGCGTGGAAACGGCTGCGGTTGAACGCAAGCCCGTGCTTGATGCCAAAGGCCGTTCCTACGGCACCGGCCGCCGCAAAGACGCAGTTGCCCGCGTATGGGTTGCCCGCGGCAGCGGCAAAGTCACGGTAAACGGCAAGGACATCGCGCATTACTTCGCGCGCGGTACCCAGCGCCTCATCATCAGCCAGGCCTTTGAAATCTCCGGCCGCGTTGGCCAGTTTGACGTTGTTTGCTTCGTTGCAGGCGGCGGTCTCTCCGGTCAGGCGGGTGCTGTACGCCACGGCATCTCCCGCGCGCTCGTCAACTTCGAACCCGGTCTGCGCGCTGCGCTGAAAAAAGCGGGCTTCCTGACGCGCGACAGCCGTGTTGTCGAACGTAAAAAATACGGTAAGCACAAAGCACGCCGCTCCACGCAGTGGGTCAAGCGTTAATCTTTCGCTTATTGCTACAAAAAACACCCGGCCTTCAACAGCCGGGTGTTTTTTTGTATCATGCAGGCAGGCGTTTTTCAGGGAAGGGGCAGACGATGCAGCTGACGGTGACCAGCAAAGGCTTTTTCAAAAAAGAATTTATCATCGCGCGCGATGGCGTCGCGCTGGCAAAGATGGGCGTGCTGGGTATGGAAGCGACGCTGACGGCCACCGATGGCGCCGTGCATCAATACGTCATCGAAACACAGGCGCAGAATACCCGTCTGGCGCTCATCTGCCGCAGCGGCGGGGCGGATGTGGCGATGCTCGAGCCGATGACGGTTGAAACGGTTCTGGATGGTATCGCGGTTAAGGGGCCGCGCTACGGGCTGGAGCGGATGGAGAACAAGGAATTTTCTCTGCGCTGTGATGGCCGCCCCATCGGTACATTGACGCGCAGCGGCGGCTGGTTCAGCCGCGGTTTTGTGATAGACACGGGGCAGGATATTCCGGCAGACGTCGCGGGGCTGCTGGTTTTTATGGCGATGGCTTATCCGGCGCTGCGTATTTTTGCCTATAGCGCGACGCGGTAGATATTTTCAGCAGAAGCATTCACCGTTGTTTTCATCATGCTTATGCGCATTTTCGCCTTCGGTCTGCTGGCCGAGGAGGGTGGCGGCGAGTTTCTCGAACGATTGCGTCTTTTCCTTGTAGCGGAAAATCTGGCCGGATTTGAGGTCGAAATACCAGCCGTGGATTTGCAGCTCCCCTGCGGCCACTTTGGCGGCGACCCACGGAAATGTCATGAGGTTGTTGAGCGAAACCAGAATAACGGCCTGTTCCAGCGCGCGCTGCTTGATGGGGCTGTTGGCATCGCCAAGCTCCGCCTCCACGGCTTCGCGGGCAGGGGTTGCGATATCCATCCACTGCGCAAGGAACTCATATTCCTGCTGCGCTTTGTCGAGCTGCGCGAGCGCCTGGATGCCGCCGCACATGCTGTGGCCGAGAATAACGATATGCTTCACCTTCAGCGTTTTGACGGCGAATTCGATGGCCGCGCTGGTGCCGTGGTGGTTGGTGTCGTGGCGGTAGGGCGGCACAATAGCGGCAACGTTGCGCACCACGAACATCTCGCCGGGCTGGCCGCCGGTGATGATGGCGGGGTCGGTGCGAGAATCCGAACAGGCGATAACCAGCGTTTCCGGCGATTGGCCGTGGCGCACCAGTTCCTCATACACGTTGCTGTCGGACTGGAAGTAGTTTTTATAAAAGTCCTTGTAGCCCTGTACGAATTTTCTGAACGGCATGTTTTTTCCCTCCGTTATGACCGGACGGGTTATATAATACTCCGGTATTGTCCCGCAAAGAAAAACATTAAAGGCTTATTCCCATGCTTCACCCTTACAAGGATATTATGCCCCGCCTCGGGCACAAGGTCTGGATTGCGCCGGGCGCCCATGTCATTGGCGACGTGGAAATCGGCGATGGCGCCAATATCTGGTACAACTGCGTTGTGCGCGGCGATGTGAATGACATAAAAATAGGCGCGCGCACGAATATTCAGGACGGCACGGTCATCCATGTTTCATCGACCTTGCAGGGTACCTATATCGGGGCGGATGTGACGGTTGGGCACATGGCGCTTTTACATGCCTGCACGGTGGAAGACGCCGCCTTTATCGGCATGCAGGCCTGCGTTATGGACGGTGCCTATGTCGAATCCGGCGCGATGGTGGCGGCGGGGGCGTTGGTGACACCGGGGAAACGGGTGCCTGCAGGGCAACTCTGGGCGGGCTCGCCCGCGCGTTTTATGCGCGAACTGACGGCGGAGGAAAAGGCCTATATTCCGTATTCAGCCAAACATTATGTTGAACTGGCCGCCCGATACCTGTAATTTGGCGTCATGAACAAACCCGCTATCGATTATTTTAATGACCGCGCAGATGAACTGGCGCGGCAGTACAACGCCCTTGATAGGGCGAAGGTACACGCCGACCTGCTCTCCATGCTGCCGGAGGGGCGGGCGCTCAAGGTCTTGGATATTGGCGCAGGCAGCGGCGCGGATGCCGCGATGTTCGCGGGCCGCGGTCATGAGGTTTTGGCCTGTGAGCCAGCCGATGTTCTGCGAAAAAATGGCGAAGAAACATAGATCGGAAGAAATATAAAATGGTCTTCTAATGTTTTGCCTGAAATGGGCGAGGCGTCGGACACTGCCGCGCCTTTTGATGTGATTACAAGCGTTGGTGTTCTTCAGTATGTAGATGAAGAAAGCCGCGCATCTTCTTTATCTAAAATGTTTTCTATGGCCGTAAGGGGTGGCTTTGTCGAGGTGCAATACCCGACGCCGGCATCGCGGGAGCATCAATTTACCATTAAGCATAATGAAATAGAAAAGGCTGTTGAAGCGTTCAATCAGGCGGCTACGCCAAATGACGGAATAGACATCATTATGGACAAACTGGTGCCTGACTTCTCTGGCCGCAAGGCGTTGGATGGCAGCGACCTGTCTTTCCGCACGGTCATTCTGAAACGCCGTCCGTGACAGGTTTCACCTGTGTGCAGGTGGCTGAAATTTTTTTATTTTTCATGTAAAACCGCATCAATCCTGCTTGCCCAAACGGGCGGTTTCGGCCACACTGTTTAGCGCAGCTATCAAGCTGATTCACAAAACAAATATCCGCACATTCTGTTTGCGCGATTTTTTTTAGACTGGGGTTTCTGTCTCATGCGTTTTGGCCGTATTGTTCTTCCCGTCGTGGCTCTGATGTTCCTTGCTGGTTGCGCATCGCGCGATGATGGCAAGATGGACGCGTGGGAGTGGATGAACGGCCGCCCGTCCAATACGGAAAAAAAGCTGGGCGCGATGCCGACGGGCTACACCGGCCACAACAAAAACCGCCCCGTGCTGAAGCCGGTGTTTCAAGAACCCGCCTGGAACCAGATTGAAGATTACCAACTGCCCGAAGGCGAAGGTGCGGTTGTTGCAACCGACCCCGTGAGCGTTTATCCGGTGGATGGCGCATCCGACGCGACCTTGATGTCGATGGATGATTACGGCCAGCTGGTACAGCAGATTTACTTCCTGCACGGCTCTTCGCACCTGACGTCGGGCGAGAAGAAAACCCTGCACACCCTTGCGCAGGGCATCAGCCAGAACGCGACGGCTTCGGTTGCCGTGACGGTTGTCGGCCATGCCAGCAAGCGCGTGGACGGCGTTGCCGACCCGCTGCGCCGCAAGATGATTAACTTTGAAATGGCGCAAAAACGCGCCAATGCCGTCACGCAGGAGCTGAACCGCGCCGGCCTCAACCCGGCATGGGTGCAGGCCGTATCGAAGGGCGACGAGGAGCCGAACGTCTCCGCCGGCCCGCGTACGCAGGAATCTGCTGACCGCCGCGTCGATGTCTATGTGAACGGCGCGCAATACTAAAGCATCAGGGGGCCGTTGGCCCCCTTTGCGCAGACAGAATTAATAAACGGCGCCCGCGAGCGGATGCGTCCTTGCGCGGGCAGGGTGTAGATAAAACAGAAAGAGGCTGTGGATGGCCACGCCACTCCGTATCGGTATTGCAGGTCTGGGCAACGTCGGCGCCAGCGTGTTTCGCCTTATCAAGGCGAATTCGGATATTCTTTCGGCGCGGGCGGGGCGTGACATTGTTGTGACCGCCGTATCGGCGCGCGATAAAAACCGCAACCGCGGGCTCGACCTCTCCGGCGTTAGCTGGCACGACGATGCGCGCGCGCTTGCCGCAGACCCGAATGTCGATGTCGTTGTCGAACTGATGGGCGGCGCGGAAGGCGCGGCGTTTGATTTGGTCACCGGCGCGCTCAAGGCGGGCAAGAACGTCGTGACCGCGAACAAGGCGCTGCTGGCCAGCCGCGGCGGCGAAGTGCTGGCGTATATGGGCACGGGCAAGGGCGCGATTGCTTTCGAAGCGGCCGTTGCGGGCGGTATCCCTGTTATCAAGGGGCTGCGCGAAGGTCTGGCGGCAAACCGCATTCATGCCATATACGGCATCCTGAACGGCACCTGCAATTTCATCCTTTCGACCATGACGGAAACCGGCCGCGATTTCGACGACGTGCTGGCCGAGGCGCAGCAGCGCGGCTATGCCGAAGCTGACCCGTCTTTCGATGTTGATGGTGTCGATGCTGGGCATAAGCTTTCTATCCTCTCCGGCCTTGCTTTCGGCTGCGTGCCGGATGTGAAGAATATCGAGCTCAAGGGTATCCGCGGCGTCAGCGCGCTTGATATCGCCTTCGCGGCTGAACTGGGCTACCGCATTAAACTTTTGGGCATCGCGCGCAAAACCGCGCGCGGCATCGAACAGTCGGTGGAGCCGTGCCTTGTGCCGCAGGCCAGCCCGATTGCGGCCATTGGCGGGCCGCTCAACGCCGTTTATGTCGATGGTGATTTTGTCGGCAAAGTATTGCTGATGGGCGCGGGCGCGGGCGGCGATGCAACGGCCAGCGCCGTTGTGGCTGACATCGTGGATATTGCGCGCGGTCAGGCCTTGCCGCTGATGGGCGTGGCGAATGATAAAGTCGGTGCGCTTGAGCCTGCGGATATCCGTCAGCGCGAAGGTTCTTTTTATCTGCGATTCAAAGTTCTGGACGTGCCGGGCGTGGTTGCCGACATCTCCGCCATTTTGCGCGACGACAAGGTTTCGCTGGAATCCGTGTTGCAGCGCGGCCGCGACCCCGGCCAGCCCGTGCAGCTTATCATGACAACGCATGAAACGCGCGAAGCCGATATGCGTCATGCGGTTGATAAAATTTCGGCATTGAAATCGGTAATGGAAACCCCGCACATGATGCGGATTGAAGAGTTCAAAGGTTAAAGGTTTATCGCAGTCGCGATATATAAAATCAGTCGCGGTTGCGCGTAGCGCAGAGCAGTCGCGATAATATTAAAAACGCCGTATAAATGCGGCGGCTTTATTGGTGAAAAAGGAACGAAATAACATGACTTCCGCCTTGTTGAAATCCGGCACC
>DQGU01000205.1 GCA_003524565.1 Rhodospirillaceae bacterium | reverse complement strand
ATTCCCGACTGCTGCCTCCCGTAGGAGTCTGACCCGTTATTCAGTGTCAGTGTGACCGACCACCCTCTCAGGTCGGTTACAGATCGTAGCCTTGGTAAGCCATTACCTTACCAACTAGCTAATCTAGTGCGGGCTAATCTTTTGGCGATAAATCTTTACCCCGGAGGGACCATACGGTATTAGCGTTCGTTTCCAAACGTTGTTCCGTACCAAAAGGCATATTCCCACATGTTACTCACCCGTGCGCCACTCCCTATTGCTAGGGCGTTCGACTTGCATGTTTTAGGCCTGCCGCCAGCGTTCATTCTGAGCCAGGATCAAACTCTTAAGTTGAATTTAATCCTTCAATTACTCAAAGGATCTCTTATTTAGTAGAGACCTGCATTTGCTATGCTCATACACTGTCGGATGTAATGTCTATCTTGCGATATCATTACAACCTTATTTGCGTGAGATACACAGATGCTTGTCGTTTGTAAAACACTAAACGCGATCACAAACCGCTGCCTGCGTATCTCTTCTCATCGATCTACAATGTTCAATAACCCTGCGGCCTGCGCCGCTGTAGTACCTTGCGATTTTCACCGCAAAAATTCCCCGTCGTAAAAACCGAAGTTTTTCGAACCGTCGGAGAATCTGTCAGAGCCAAGAACCTACCGAAACTCGTTTCAGAGGTCAACAGGAAAAAAACGATTTTTGTTTTTTCTTCTTTTTCCTGCCGGCCAGCGCTTCGTCGTTGTTGTTGTCGTTGCGCCGGACAGTGAGCGTGGTTATACGGAGCGCCCCGCATCTTGTCAAAACTTTTTTCGAGAAAAAATAAGCAATTGAAAATAAAGGCATTTTTTAGACAGGTTTCGCCCCGCCCCCTGCCGCAGGCGACAGAATCTGCCGCAGCGCAGCTTGGGCGCGCCGGAATCAATCCGAACGGGTGTTCTTAAATTTTTCAATTAAAATCAGTGACTTACTTGGCCAAAAGCGCCAATCCGACTCGTGTCACGGGTGATTTGCCGACGGCGGCGGCAATAAAACGTCCTGCTTCGGCCACTTTGGCCAAATCGACGCCGGTCGCGATTCCCATGCCGTTCAGCATATAGAGAACATCTTCAGTCGCCACATTGCCGCTGGCACCTTTGGCATAGGGGCAGCCGCCAAGGCCGCCTGCGGCAGAATCAACCACAGCGATACGCTCTTCAAGGGCGACCAGAATGTTGGCAAGCGCCTGACCGTAGGTATCATGGAAATGCACAGCGATTTCCGCCGCGGGAATCGCCTCCTTCACCGCGCGCAGCATGGCGCGCGTTTTAACGGGCGTACCTGTGCCGATGGTATCGCCCAGCGAAATTTCATAGCAGCCCATATCGCGCAGCGCTTGTGCCACGCGCACAACGGCTGCGGGCGCAATGTCGCCTTCATAGGGGCAACCCAGCACACAGGAAACATAGCCGCGCACACGGATGTCGTGCGCGCGCGCCATATCCATCACAGGCGCAAAGCGCGCGAGGCTTTCGTCAATCGTGCAGTTGATATTCTTCTGGCTGAAGCTTTCGGATGCGGCGGCGAAGACGGCAACTTCGCGCACACCAGCGGCAATGGCAGCCTCCATCCCCTTCTCGTTCGGCACCAATGCGGTATAGGAAACGCCTGCTTTGCGCTGAATGCCCGCAAAGACTTTGTCGCTATCCGCCATTTGCGGCACCCATTTGGGGGAAACGAAAGCACCGGCCTCTATGGTCTGTAGCCCCGCTGCGGAAAGCATATCGATAAAGGCGATTTTAACGTCCGGCGACAGCTGCGCGGATTCGTTTTGCAACCCGTCGCGCGGGCCTACCTCGACGATACGCACCTGCGCCGGATACATCTACACACTCCGCTGGTTGAGTTTTTCTACCAGCGTTTTGAAGGCTTCGAGTTTTTCCTTGCCGCCGAATTCGTCCCAGTAGAAATGGATGGAATTACGCTTCACTTCGATTTCGACCACATGTTTTTGCCAGTGCTTGTCGGCAATCAAATGATTGATGGCGCCAATCGCCAGATGCGGCAATTCGCCTTTTTCCATCTGCAAAATCCAGCCGGGCGTCAGCAGCAGCGGCGCGGGCATCGCTTGCGACGGCCGGCGCAGCAGCTTCCACTCCGCCCCGCCCGTGACATGCTCGGGGAAGTAATAACGCCCGCAGGGCATGCGCTCCAGAAGCCCCGCCTTCGCTTCGGCTTCTTTATCCTTGTCTTTCTCCATCGACGGCAAATCACGTTCAATCTCGTCAACGATAAAGCCCATGGCCATAGCGGCTTCGCGGGTTTTCAACTTGTCTTTGAGGATTTTGCCCGGCATCGTGGCCACCTTGGCGGCGCGGGCGCGCATGCGGCCGGTAAAGGTCGTATCATCGGTGATGGGGGCATTGATGGCCTCCATCGGCGGTTCGATATGCTGATAGCGGCGCAGGAAAAACGCCAGCACGATAAACAAAATCAAAACGCCCGCGCCCAGAACGAACCCCACCGCCTCTATCGGCAACTTTTCGCGCAGGGAGCGGATGATGATATCGATGCCTTCCATGTCCATCGGCGTTTTTACTCCAATGCTATCAATTCACGTTTTTCGTCCACCTGCTCGCCGATATTGGCGTTGATGGCGGCAACTTTGCCGTCGGCGGGCGCGACGATGGTGTGTTCCATCTTCATCGCCTCCACAATCACCAGCGGCTGGCCTTTTTTCACGGCATCGCCCAGCTGCACGCGCACGGCCACTACCTTGCCCGGCATGGGGGCGGTCAGGCGTCCGGCGTGGTCATCCTCCGCCGCATCCACGGCCAGCGGGTCATGCCATGTTATTTCGGCATGCAGGTTATCGGACAGCACCGACAGCTTGCGCGCATCGCGCAGCACCACGGCGTGATGCTCCGCCCCGTCTATCAACGCATAAAACCCCATGTCTTCGGCAGCCGGCGCATAACGTGTCGCCACGCGCGACCCGTCCGGCATCAGCAGCAAGGGCGCATCCGCCCCCGCATCGAAAAACGCTGTCACGGCATAATCCCCCGCCGTGTCGCTGAAGCGCAAAACCTCACTATCCGCCCCGCCGATGCGCCACGCGCCGCGGTCATGCCACGGTGATGTCGGGTCAGCCTGCGCAAGACGCGCATCCGGCATTTCCCCATCCCGCAGATGGAGAACACCGAGCGCGCAGAGCGCCAGAAGCGCCCCGTCCGCAGGCTTTTTCTGTTTGGGCAGCAAGGTATCGCCATGCCGTTCGATAAACCGCGTATCCAAATCCGCCGCGGCAAAGGCAGGATGCGCCGCGAGTGCGCGCAGGAAATTCAAATTGGTCTTCGGCCCCGCCACATGCGTTTCGGCAAGCGCGGCAGCAAGGCGTTCAATCGCCTCCGCCCTGTCTTTGCCATGCACGATGATTTTCGCAATCATCGGGTCATAGTGAATGGAAATCACGTCGCCATCGCCAAAGGGCGCTTCGCGCACGCCGGTATCCACGCGCACCGCATCGCTTTGCAGCGGGAAAGACAGGTATTGTATCTGCCCCGCCCCCGGCAGGAAATTATTGGCAGGGTCTTCGGCATAAAGACGCACTTCGATAGCATGCCCATCGATGGCAAGGTCTTTTTGCGCAAACGGCAATTCCTGCCCCTCGGCTACGCTGATTTGCAGCGCGACGAGGTCAAGCCCCGTAATCATTTCAGTGACCGGATGTTCGACCTGCAAACGCGTGTTCATTTCCATGAAATAGAATGAACCGTCGGTATCGAGCAGGAATTCGACCGTCCCCGCCCCGACATAGCCAATCGCCTTGGCGGCCGCCACGGCGGCGGCGCCCATTTTGGCGCGGATATCGGCGGGAAGCCCCGGCGCAGGCGCTTCTTCAATCACCTTCTGGTGGCGCCGCTGGATGGAACAGTCACGTTCGAACAAATAAACCGTATTGCCCGCATTATCGGCAAAGACCTGAATTTCGACATGGCGCGGCCGCGTCAGGTATTTTTCAATCAGCACATGTTCATCGCCGAACGCGGCCAGCGCCTCGCGCTTCGCCCCTGCAAGGGCTTCGCTGAACTGCGCCGCGTTTTCAACCACGCGCATCCCCTTGCCCCCGCCACCGGCGGATGCCTTGATAAGCAGCGGGTATCCGATTTTAGCCGCCTCCGCCGCCAGAAACTTTTCATCCTGCTTATCGCCGTGATAGCCGGGTACCAGTGGCACGCCCGCTTTTTCCATCAAAGCCTTCGCTTCGGATTTACCGCCCATGGCGCGGATGGCCGGCACGGGCGGGCCTATAAAGACGAGGCCGGCCTTGGCGACCGCTTCGGCGAAATCTTCGTTTTCAGACAAAAAGCCGTAGCCGGGGTGAA
>DQGU01000073.1:6221-21681 GCA_003524565.1 Rhodospirillaceae bacterium | reverse complement strand
GGCGGGGGCTTATGCAGCGCCCGGCGGTTTCGGCGCAGCGGCAGCGGCGGGGCGCTGGCGTGCGCTCACGTCGTCGTCGTTGGCGATGGCGCCGGATTTCAGCGTCTGCGGGAATGCGTCAACATCCACCACCGCACGGCGCAGGGTGTCTGTGCGCTTCAGCAGTTCCGCTTCTTCGGCCGTAATCACCTTGGCGGTGACGGCGGCTTCGAGCATTGCGGCGCGCGGCATTTCTTTTTGCAGCGTGCCTGCTTTTTGCGCTTTGTAGAGTTTTTTCTCGACAGGTTCGCTCTCGACCACCGATTTGAAGGCGGCTTCAAGACGGCCGAGCGGTTCGTTCTCGTCCGCCGGTTTGAAGATGCCGGAGGTCAGACGCTCGCGGATTTCACCCGGATTGCGGATGGTGTCCGCTGCCTGCTTGTCCAGCTTGTCGCTGGGAGCCGACGTCAGGAATTTATCCATGAACGGCACGGCCATGCGCGGGAAGATAACCGGCTGCAGCAGTTTGCCCACCACCTTGTTCGGGTGGTTTTTAAGCGCCTGGTCCAGCGCCTTTTCGGCGTTGTTCAGGGCGTGCTGGCAAGCCCAATGCACCAGCGGCAGGTCTTCTTTTTTCTGGCCGTTCTTTTCGTAGTACCACAGCACCGTCGAGGCAAGGTACAGGTTGCTGTACACATCGCCAAGGCGGGCAGATACACGCTCGCGGAATTTCAAACCGCCGCCGAGAGTGCCAAGGGTGGCTTCGGCCGCAAGGTTGAACGACGCGCTGAGGCGGTTAATCTGGTTGTAATACGTCTTGGTTTGTTTATCGACACCCTTCGGCTTTTTGCTGAACGCGCCGCCGGTGATGCCATAGACAAAAGCCTTGGCGAAGCTGCGCACACCGTTGCCGACATGCTTGGCCATGGTTTTAAGCAGTTTGCCGAGGGCTTTGTTCGGGTTCGGCTCTTCCGCCGCCTGAAGTTCTTTCAGGACATAAGGATGCGCACGCACCGCGCCCTGACCGAAAATAATCAGGTTGCGGGTCATGATGTTCGCGCCTTCGACCGTGATGGCGATGGGGATGCCTTTGTAGAGGTCGGCGAAGGTGTTCTTCGGCCCGTTCGATACCGCCTTGCCGCCGTGAATGTCCATGGCGTCGTTGACGATGGTGCGCATGGATTCAGTCAAGTGGTATTTCAGGATGGCCGAAGGAATAGCCGGACGCTCGCCCGTATCGACCATTTGCAGGGTCGCTTCGCGCGCGGCGTTCATCATATAGGTCAGGCCGGCCATTTTGCCGAGCGGCTCTTCGATGCCTTCGAAATTCGAAATCGCGGTATTGAACTGCTTACGCGTGCGCGCGTATGCGCCGCTGGCGAAGCTGGACAGTTTCGCACCCGCCGTGGACAGCGCGGGCAGCGACAGCGAACGGCCGACAGCAAGGCTCTCCATCAGCATTTTCCAGCCCTGACCAGCACGCTCCGGCCCGCCGATGATGTTGTCGAGCGGGATGAAAACGTCTTTACCCTTGTTGGGGCCGTTGTGGAACGGCAAATCCATCGGGCGGTGGCGGTCGCCGATTTCAACGCCCGGCGTGTTGCTGGGGATGAGCGCGCAGGTGATGCCGATGTCTTTTTTATCTTTGCCGAGCAGGTTGTCGGGGTCTTCCAGTTTGAACGCAAGGCCAAGCAGCGTGGAGACAGGGCCGAGCGTGATGTAGCGCTTTTCCCAGTTCAGCTTGATGCCCAGCTCACCTTTTTCGTTTTTGCAAACGACGCCGCGCGCCGTCATGCTGCCCGCGTCGGAACCTGCATCCGGCTCCGTCAGGGCGAAGCAGGGCACTTCGCGGCCATCGGCGAGGCGCGGCAGGTAGTATTCCTGCTGCTCTTTCGTGCCGTAAGCGTGGATAAGCTCCGCTGGGCCGAGGGAGTTCGGCACCATCACCGTGACCGCGGCAGCGATGCTGCGGCTGGCGATTTTAATGACCACAGCCGAATGCGCGGCGGAGGAGAAACCATGCCCGCCATGCTCTTTCGGAATCTCGAGGCCCATGAAGCCTTCTTTTTTGATGAAGTCCCAGACTTCCTTGGACAGGTCGCCGTCCTGACTGACTTTGTAGTTGTCAATCATCGCGCAAAGTTTTTCGACAGGGCCGTCGAGGAAGGCCTGCTCTTCGGCGCTCAGCTGCGGCTTGGGCAGTTTGAACAGCACGTCCCAGTCGGGCGTGCCTTTCATCAGCTCGCCATCCCAGCCCACGGTGCCGGATTCAAGCGCTTCCTTTTCGGTCTGCGACAATGACGGCAGAATGCTTTTGAAAGCATCGACAATTTTTTTGCTAAGCGGTGCCATGAAGACGGTCCTTCCTTGTTGACAAAAACACGTTAAATCTTGTTACACACCGTGTTGTCTCAGAAAGACTCTATCAACCGCGATGCCGCTTGGGCGGCTTGTTATTTTTTGTGCTGGCTGTGTCTTGATATGTTAAGATTTATAGGACATTCAAGGGGCGAGGCCAATAGGGAAAATTATTAGACATAAAGATAGGCTCGAGAGCAAAGCTCCGACTTTGAATTAAGTTTTGAATAAGCTTGTGAATAAGAGGTAATTGCCTTGGAAGAAATTGAATATTTTATATATGCGATATTTCTTATTTTGGGCTTCTGTCTAATTCTGCTCGGCTTTGCACTTCGGCGGAGTCCTTCGTCTAAAGATCCTCGCGACGAACGCTTGCGTGCAATCCAGCAGAAGTTCCGGACTGTCCATCAACGTGCCTTTCGCCATAAAAATATCAGGCTGCATTTTGTACGATGGGGGTCTGTTATCCTTGGTTTGTGTTTGTTTCTACTGATTATACAGGCGCGGAGTGCGTGGCCATTTGCTGTGACACTTCGCCATATTGCGGCTGCGCCGAATTGTGATATGGCCCGTTTAGTCGGTCTTGCTCCTGCGTCGCTTGGGGAACCTGGATATTATGAACGGCATGACAGCGATAGCGACGGCATATCATGCGAAGTTTTTCCGCGCTAAGTAATAAAGATATTCAGTTTATAGACTAAAATATCAGGCAACGTCCGACAACCGCGCCAGCGTTTCTTCCTTGCCGAGGATTTCCGCGACGTGGAAGATGGACGGGCTGTTGGTCGTACCGGTGATGGCGGCGCGCAGCGGCATGGCGACTTTGCCAAGCTTCAGGCCTTTTTGCGTGCCGTATTCTTTCAGTGCGGCCTCGATTTTCTCGGCCTTGAAATCATCCAGCGACACCAGCGTTTGTTTCATTTCGCCCAGCATGCCGCGCGTGTCGGCATCCAGCACCTTGGCCGCGTCTTCGCTCAGCGGCAGCGGGCGCGGACGCACGAAAAACAGGCCAGCATCGGCCAATTCGATAAGCGTGCTCGCGCGTTCTTTCAGCGCATGCAGGCCGGATTTGAAACGGGCAATGCCCGCGGCATCAGGCTTCGCGCCGAGTTTTTCCTCGATATACGGCATGGTCAGCGACATCAGGCGTTCTTCGTCGGCTTGACGCATATAATGCGCATTTACATGCGCCAGTTTGGTGAAATCCATGCGCGAGGGGGATTTGCCGATACCATCCAGCGTGAACAGTTTGACGGCTTCTTCGGTATCCACAATTTCGGTATCGCCATGACCCCAGCCAAGGCGCAGCAGGTAATTGCGCATCGCTTCGGGCAGGTAGCCTTTGTTCGCATATTCATGCAGGCCGACGGCGCCGTGGCGTTTGGACAGCTTCGCGCCGTCTTCGCCCAAAATCATCGGGATATGGGCGAATTTGGGCACGTCCCAGCCCATGGCGTCGTAAATCATGCGCTGGCGGAAGGTATTCGTCAGGTGGTCGTCACCGCGGATAACGTGCGTGATGCCCATATCATGGTCATCGACAACGACGGACAGCATATAAGTCGGCGTGCCGTCGCCGCGCAGCAAAATCATATCGTCCAGCTGCGTATAGGGCACGCGCACATCGCCCTGCACGGCATCGCTGACCAGCATTTCGTCGTTCGCGCGGCTCGGCGCCTTGATGCGCACGGCGGGTTTGACACCGGCGGGGGCGTCTTTGGGGTCGCGGTCGCGCCAGCGACCGTCATAGCGGGGCGACAGGCCTTTGGCGAGTTGCTCTTCGCGCATTTTTTCCAGCTCTTCCGGCGTGCAATAGCAGTAATAGGCTTTGCCTTCGGCCAGAAGCTGCTGCGCGATTTCGGCATGGCGGTTCATGCGGGCGAACTGGAAAATCGGCTCACCGTCCCAATCAAGACCCAGCCAGCGCATGCCGTCGAGGATGGCCTCCACTGCCGCCTCGGTCGAGCGGGCGCGGTCGGTATCCTCGATACGCAGCAAAAACTGCCCGCCCATGTGTTTGGCGAAAAGCCAGTTGAACAGCGCGGTGCGGCCGCCGCCAATGTGCAGGTATCCGGTCGGGGACGGGGCAAAACGGGTGATGATTTTGGACATGATGATGCTCTGAAATCTGGTAATTTGGGGCTGTTTTTTGTGGCAATTTAACGTATCGTTTCCCGCTATGGCAAGTTATTTAGGGGCGTTTTGGCAGGAGATGCAAAACCAGCGGGAACGCTGGATTTTCTGGCTGCCCGTGCCCATGGCCATTGGGATTGCGGCATATTTCAGCCTGCAGGGGGAGCCGCCCTTGCTGCTCGGCACGCTGGCGGGGGTGTTCATGCTGCCGCTTTTGAAGGTATTTTACCGGAATCAGGCTCTCTTTATCCCGTTTTTGGCCTTGCTGCTGGCGGTGGCGGGTTTTGCGGCCGCGCAGTGGCGCACGCATAATGTCGCCGCGCCGGTCATTGAAAAACGCAGCTATACCATCACCCTGCAAGGCAAGGTGGTGGCGGTAGAGCCGCAGGAAAAAAACTTCCGCATTGCGCTTGAAGATTTCAGCGTGACCGAAGGAAAACTTTATCAGGACAGTCTGCCAAAGCGTGTGCGCATCCGGCTTAAAAACAACGACCCCGCCGTGCCGCAGGCGGGCGATGTGGTTTCGCTGCGCGCATCGCTCTTGCCGCTATCGCCGCCCGTGATGCCGGGCGCGTTTGATTTTCAGCGG
This sequence comes from Rhodospirillaceae bacterium, assembly GCA_003524565.1. Classification (GTDB taxonomy): domain Bacteria; phylum Pseudomonadota; class Alphaproteobacteria; order Micavibrionales; family UBA2020; genus UBA2020. The sequence continues at coordinate 16,622 of DQGU01000073.1, read as the reverse complement.
CATGCGTTTTTTCAAGGGCTCGGCGGCACGGGATACGCGCTGGGCAATCTGGAGGTCATCACGCCGCGGCAGGGCGGTGAATTCTTTTTTGAAAAGCTGCGGAGGCATATCCGCGAAAAAATATTTGCCGCCATCGAAGACCGCGGCCGCGCCGCGATGATTACCGCCTTTATGATTGGCGAAGACAGGGGCATATCCGAAAAAGACTGGGAGGTTGCACGGGAATCCGGCATTGCGCATTTGATTGCGATTTCGGGTTCGCACTTTGTTTTGATTGCGGGGTTTCCGTTTTTCTTTGTGCGCGCGTTTCTGGCGGCTATTCCTTATACGGCGCTGCGCTGGCCGATTAAAAAAATCGCGGCGGCAGTGGCTATGGCGGTATCGGTCTTTTATATGCTGCTGATTGGCGCGCCCATTCCGGCGCAGCGGGCGGTTATTATGACCTGCGTTATCATGACGGCGATTATGATTGACCGCGACCCGTTCACGCTGCGGCTGGCGGCCTTTGCGGCGCTGCTGTTGTTCATCCTCTCGCCCGAAAGCCTGATGGGGCCGAGTTTTCAAATGTCTTTTGCCGCTGTTGTCGCGCTGATTGCTTTTTACGAAAGCACCGCGCCTTGGTGGAAAAAACATTTCCGCGATGCGGATTGGTCGAAACGCTATGCACTTTATCTGCTGGGCTGTTTTGCGACGTCGTTGGTGGCCAGCGCCGCGACGGCGCCTTTCGCGCTTTACCATTTCGGACGCGTGCCGTTTATCGGCGGGCTGGCGGCGAATATGGTGGCTGTGCCGATATCGTCGTTTGTGACGTTTCCGGTCGGGCTTTTGTCTTGCCTGCTGATGCCCTTCGGGCTTGAAAAATATCCGCTGCTGGTGACGGAAAAAAGCATTGATGTTTTCATGTATGCGGCCGAACTGGTGGCCGGATGGGAATATGCGGGCTGGCAGGGAAATAGCTTCGGCGGTGTATGGCTCGCCGTGATGACATTGGGGTGTATATGGGTTTGTGCATGGCGCGGGTGGATACGCTGGGCGGGGGTTTTGCCTGCGCTGGTTGCGGCGTTCATGGCCGCGATGACGCCGCGGGCGGATATTCTGGTTGCGGGCAGTGGCGATTTAATCGCCCTGCGCGCGCCGGACGGCAAAATATGGTTTTCGACTTTAGCCAAAGAAAAATTCGTGCGCGAACAGTGGCTGGTGCGCGAGGCAAACGGGCAGGCCTCAAGGCCATGGCCGGAACGTCAATTGCCGGGCGGGGAGGGGGATTTCCTTGCCTGCGGTGACATGGCCTGCCGCATACGGCTGAAAGGGCATGAAATATCATTCATTCGCGCGCCGGAAGTCACAGCAGATGAATGTATGGAAGCCGCCATCCTCATATCCAAATCCGCCCTCAAACTGCCGCGCAGCTGCAAACGCAAGGTGCAGGTCATTGACCGCTGGAAGCTGCGCGAAGACGGTGCGCATGCGATTTATCTGACAGCGGGAAAACCGCCGCGCATCCGCAGTGTGCAGGCCGAACGCGGCGCCCGCCCGTGGACGGGGGCGCAGAAAAAAGAAATCATCAACAGCGCAGGAAAATAGCCCCGCAGCCGGATATTACGCGCGGAGGGCGGGCAGAGCATTTTTTGAATTTTCAGGCGGCGTGCTGCTAGTTATCGGTGGTTTTATTTTGCAGCTTGGCTTTGACGACTTGCGCCTGTTTGAGCATTTCCTGCGTCGCTTCGCAGCAAGGCATTTTGACATGCCATTGCTGGTGGGCTTCGGCGGCGCTCAGGCCTTTTTCAAGCGCTTTGCGCGCCTGATATTTTTGCCAGATTTTTTCGTGGAAATAAAAGCCGCCGATTTGCGCCAGCGGCTCCAGCATCGCAACGCCAAGGCCGATGTGCACATCGCCGCTGACCGTCCAGCCGACCAGAAAGGCGACGATAATATGAAGAACCCCGTAAGTAGCCGTTTTTGCAAGAAGCATGATTATTCTTTCCTTTGATTACGGAAAGATATATCGCGCCGCGGCATAAAGTAAAGTGTTACTTTATAACTTTTTGAAAAAAACTTATCTGTTTTGGGCGCGGGGGACCTGGACAACGTATTGCTGGGCTGAATCCCGGTGCATGTGGGCGGCATAGTCCAGCGGCACGGCAGGAGTGGAAGTCTGCGGAAACGGCATTTTTTCGGGCGTGGCGCCGCCAGTACCGATATGGACGCCGGAGATGGCGCTTTCTGTACGAGATAGGGCGGAATGCGCGAAGGCGGTACAAAGCGACGTCCATTGCTCTTTGTCCATGTGACCTTTGAGAGATTCAAGGGAGTCGAGAACAAGTTCCCCTTTCGTGCCGCGCCACGCCCAGCTTTGTGCGACGATATTACCGCTTTTTTCATCGGTGAGCGCATAGAAGCCGCCTTGGGGCGACAGAAAACCATGCACGGCGCAGTCATGCCCGTTGCCGCAAATGGACTGGCAACAGTCCGTAAATTCACCCAGCAAAAGCCCGCGCACATCGCCGTCGGGCAGTTTTGCAAAGGTATAACCCCGTTTGCCAAAGTCTTCGCCTGAAATACGGATGTCAGGTATATGTGTGCCCGGCTTCGCGGCATCTGCGCTGCCGTAAGTGTCGGCATAGGCCGTGGCAACTTCCAACGCGGTATTAAACTGGCTTTCGGGGCAGGGGCGGGAAAAACAAAGCGCGGCCAGCCCGGGATGCTCGGCGGCGCGTTTATAGGCATTACGGGCGACCAGCGTGACCGTTTTTGTGTAAGACCACTGGCCGTTTGGGTCTTTCGCAGGTTCTTGAATGTCTGCCGCAAATTTCAGCAGTTTTGCCATTTTAGTGCCGTGGCGCAAGATGGCGTCTGCCCATGCCGTCATGTTCATTTTGCCGGTAGGCAGGCTGTCTATAGGGTAAAGTAAATCGTGTAGAGGCTGTTTGCCCGGTTGTCCCCATTTTTCAAGGTAAGTTAATATACGCTCTGTCGAGCCGAAAAGCGCGGCGGCATGATAGGCGTAGCGATGCGCAGCCCGATGTGAATAGCCTTCCGCGACAAGCATTTCTGTACAGTCATTAAAGGCTTTGGGTTTGTAGCGGTAGGGTGAGAGGCTTTCGATACCTTCCGGTGCGCATTGATGCAACCTTTGCCAGAGCCGCCAGCCGTCTGTCTCTTTTTTGCGCAGGGGATGGCCAATGCTGTCAAAAAGATGGACGCCATTATCTTCCAAATGAACAAGCAGTTCGATATTGTTATGGTTTGAAATCAAGGCTTGAATATGTTTGCTAATCTCTACGCCTTGCCCGTGTAGAAATTTGACGATATTTGTCTGCCCGCTTTTGACGGCGCTTATCATGGCGTCTTCTATGTTCGGTTGACATTCAGGCTGTTTGTAAAAAAAGCGGGCAGCCTCAAGTGCGCCATTGGCTGCGGCGGAAACGATAGCCAACGGGTGGCGTACGCCCTTGCCGTAAAGATAATTTATAATCCCTATGTCATCGTCTTCAGCTGCGATCAGGAGTGCTTGTCTTTTTCCGTTTTCGATGTCCTGCCAAGGTGTCTTTTGTTGCCCGAGATTTTTGTAGGCATGGATGACCGCTTCCAGCAAGCCACCCGCTGCAGCAGCGGGAAGAGAAAGTTTCGCTTTGCCCTCTTGCTGTTCGTAGAGATATCTCGCCGTCTCTTTTGCCCGTCCGTTGCAAGCCTCGTGAAGTGCGTTCGGATGGGTTATCCCCTGGCTTTGTAAATACTCCACAATATGCAGATGATTATTTCTTGCGGCTCTGATTACACAAGAATTGTCTTTAGCTCCGCTTTGATGCAGTTGCCGTACAGCGTCAAGGTCGCCTTCCTTACATGCGGCAACGAGAGCATCTGCCAGAATTCTTTTTTCGGGCCTGCTGTCGTTGTTTTTGACCACTGCGGGCGGATTGTGTGCCGATAGCGCTGCAATGACCGTTTCGTAAGTACGCGGGGGCATGGAGGACTCGTTTGAGATTTTGTGAAAAACAATATGTAAACTATAGGGCTACCAGCCGAAACCGACAAGCGAATAATGTATATTGTTGTTTTTCAATAAAAAAGTCGCCCATCAGGCCTATGCTGAAATGGGCGACTCTTAAAGGTATTTTGTCGATTTAATACGTCCGCAGCAAGCTGCGCAGGCGGCCTTGGATGCGCACGCGGTGGGGCGGCAGGCGGATGGGCTGGTAAGCGTCGTTTTCGGGCATGAGAACGACAGAACCCACTTCGCGGCGCAGGCGTTTCAGCGTGACTTCTTCTTCGTCCACCAGCGCAACGACGATGTCGCCGTCATTGGCACGGTCGCATTCTTCTATAATCACGATATCGCCGTCCATGATGCCCGCCTTGCTCATGGAATCCCCCTCGATAGTCAGGGCGTAGCAGGGGGTATTGCCCATCATGTGGAACGGCACGCCAATCATGTCGGTTTCATGGCGCAGCGCTTCGATAGGGCTGCCGGCGGCGATTTTGCCATACAGCGGCACTTCGGCCATATCGCTGTTCGCCGCGGGCATGGCGGGCATGGATTGTTTAAAATTCGGCTTCACACCCGCCTTGGGGTTTTTAATCGCGGCGACGGTGGCGGGGCTGGAGACGGAGCGCACGCCCGATGCGCTTGCGTGGAGTGTGCCAGACGCGTTTTCCGGCAGTCTTTTGACTTCAAGCGCGCGCGCTTTGTTGGGCAAACGCTCCAGAAATCCGCGTTCGACCAGCGCATTAATCAGGCGGTGGATGCCGGATTTGGATTTGAGGTCGAGGCCTTCTTTCATTTCCTCGAACGACGGCGACAGTCCCGTGCGGGACGTGTAGTCGTGAATGAACATCAAAAGGTCACGTTGTTTCTGGGTCAGCATGGCGTTTTCGCTCCTTGCACGGGATATTCTTATTTTGTTCTATCTTTATTCCTCTTTCGTGTCAAGGGGTTTTAAAGGGGGCTTTTCGCCGCCGCCCAAAACCGTCATGATGGCGCGGCAACTTGGGGTACAGGCTGGGGGTTTAGACGTGCGTTTCCGGATTTTGATTTTTTGCGCCATGATACTGGCGGCGGTTGCAATGGCCGCGCCTGCCGCGCGCGCGTTTGATAATGACGGCGTTATCGGCACCGACCTTTTGGCTGCTTTCAATCAGGATGATATTTACTGGAAAGACGTGCCCGCCGCTGCATCGCGCGGCGATAGCGATTCAACCTGTCACGAAGCAGCCGATGCGGCAGGCGTTATTGACAGCGGCGTGCAAAGCGTGATGTCACCGCCCGATGCTTCGGGCCCCTTCGGCCCCTCTGTTGTGGCTTCGACGCGCAAGGTATTTGTATCCATCGTTATTGACGATGTGGGGATAGACCATAAGCGCTCGGCCCGGGCGATTGATTTACCTGCGGGCGTGACGCTGGCGTTTTTGCCCTATGCGAACAATGTCGCAGTGCAGGCCGCACTGGCCGCGGAAAAAGGGCATGAGCTGATGGTGCATTTGCCGATGGAGCCGTCACGCATGACGGCGAACCCGGGGCCTGATTATCTTGGCGTCAATCACACGGCGGAGGAACTGCAAAGCCGCATCACGCGTAACCTCGATACCTTTAAAGGCTATAAAGGCGTCAATAACCACATGGGCAGCGCCTTTACCAAGCATGCGCCCGGCCTTGCCGTTTTGATGCGCGATTTGAAAAAACGTGGCGTTTATTTTCTGGATTCAAAAACCGCGCCCGACAGCGTGGCCGAAGACATGGCCATGGCAAAAGGCATCCCGACCACGCACCGCGATGTGTTCCTCGACCATTACGAAACGGCGGAGCAGGTGATGGCCGCGCTTGCAAAAACCGAGCGCATCGCGCGCGCCGGCGGCTATGCGGTGGCGATTGGCCACCCGAAGGATGTCACGCTGGATGCGCTGCAAAGCTGGCTGCCGACGTTGCAGGCGAAAAATATCGAACTGATACCCATGAGCGAGATGATTAAAAAACGCCGCGCCGCAACCAAAGCCTATAGCGCCGCCGCAACCGCTACGCCCGTATCCGCGCCCGCCGCCGTTGTGACGCCCGCAGGTATGAACGAATAAAATTTCTTATTCGTAAGGATAGCGGGGGTATTCTGCTTCTGCCGCGTCCGGTTTTCTAGCGTCTTCGTCCACGCTGCACATTCCTTTGTGGGGAAAGGCCGGGTGGGCAATCATGGCGTCGTTATAACGTGCCAGCAGTTTCAATACAGAAAGCGGCGGTGGAACGCAGCCATAGACGATGGGGCGCAGCGGGATATCGGCGCCTTTATCGCATTTAATCAAAAACGGCTCTTTCGCATCTGCCGCGCTGGCCTGATATCCCATGGCAAGAGATATCAATCTTGTGTCATTGGCTGCGGCGGCTTCCTGCGCGAGTTTTTCGGGCGATTCAAAAATGAGGCGGTGTTCAAGATTGTCGTCTTTTTTTGCGGGGCGCATGCTGCGGCGCAAGGCCAGCATTTCTTTTTGGTCGGCTTTACCCCAGAAAGTCGTGCTTGTGGCTGCGGTTTCTTCGCCAGCGTGCAAACAACCCGTGCAGAACAGCAAAAGAGCCAGAACGGCAAAGGTGCGTATTGTTTTGCGCGGCTGCATAGCGCTATTAACCCGCGCTGGCCTTGGCAATCGCGATGAAATCGTCTGCCGCAAGGCTTGCGCCGCCGACCAGTACGCCGTCCACATGCGCGATGTGCAGGATTTCAGCCGCATTCGCCGCCTTGACCGAACCGCCGTAGAGCAGTTTGATTTGTGCGCCGCCGCTTGTGACTTTTTCGCTGACTTTCGCGCGGATGTGCGCATGCATCTGGCAGATATCGTCGGCAGATGCCGTTTTGCCTGTGCCAATCGCCCAGACGGGTTCGTAGGCAACGGCAGTATTTTCGGACGTGGCGGAAAGGGGGATGGATTCCGCCAGCTGCGCGGCAACCACGCTGTCGGCTTCGCCCGCGCTGCGCTCCGCATCCGTTTCGCCGACGCAGATGATGGCGACCAGCCCTGCGGCGTGGGCGGCGGCTGCTTTTGCGGCAATCAGGCTGTTTGTTTCGGCGTGATACTGGCGGCGTTCCGAATGGCCGACGATGACATGTGTGCAGCCCATATCCTTGAGCATCGCGGCGGAAATATTGCCCGTATAGGCGCCGGAGGGTTCGGTATGGCAATCCTGCCCGCCGCACTGCACCGAAGAGCCCGCCAGAACATCAATCACCGCGCCAATCATGGTTGCGGGTGGACATAATACCATTTCAAAGGGGGCATCCTTGGTGGCGGCGACGGCGCTGCCCAATTGCTGCGCGCGGGCTTTGCTGTCGGCCAGAAGGCCGTTCATTTTCCAGTTACCCACAATCAGCTTGGTCATGGACATCGGCGGCTCCTTTGATTTTTTTGAATAATTTTCTGTTTGGCGTCTTGACATCTTGGCGAAAAAGCTGTGGATTATCAAGGAATTTTACAGGAGAACCCGCGTATGTTGCGTGCAATGCGAACCGGCAAGCAGTCGGTGCTTATCAAAGGCTTTTTTCTTTTCCTTCTGGCGCTGGCCGGCGGCGGCCTTGTGATGATGGACGTGCAGGGGGTTTTCAACCGCAGCGTGCCCAAAGCAACGCTGGCGACGATTGATGGCGAAAAACTTTCGACCACTGAATTCGACCGTATTGTGCAAAGCGCGATTTCGCAACAACAAATTTCGCAGGCGGACGCTTATCAAAGCGGCCTGCCGCAGCAATTGCTCGACCAGGAAATCAACGCGCGCATTTTCAGCCGCGCCGCCCGTGATGCGGGGTTGGTGGTTGATAACCGCACCGCCGCGCAATATGTGCATGGCGCGTTCATCCAGCCGCTGGTGTCGCAGGGCGTGAGCGAACAGGATGCGCTGCAATATATCCTGCGCTCCTCCGGCCTGAGCGAGGCGCAGCTGCTGGCCAGCGTACGCAGCCAGATTGCCGCCGAGAACCTGCTGAAGGCGGTTTCTTACGGTGCCTATGCGCCGAAGCGTCTGGTCGAAGATGCGCTGAAATTCCGCTACGAAGCCCGCCGCGCCGAATATTTCACGTTGGGGCTCAAGGAAATCGGCACCGTGGCCGAGCCGACGGAAGATGATTTGAAAAAACATTACGAAGCCACCAAGAGCCGTTATATGCAGCCCGAGGTGCGCGCGCTTTCCGCTGTCGTTCTGGATGGCCCGTCGCTGGGCGTCAATCCGGAAGTGACGGATGAAGAGCTGCTGGCATGGTTCGACGAACATAAGCGCGACTACGGCACGCCGGAAGAACGCCAGATTGAACAGCTGGTCGTGGATGACGAAGCCACGGCGAACAAAGTGCGCGATGCCGCGCTGGCTGCGGGCAAAGACCTCAAAAAAGGCGTTGCCGCGCTTAAGGATGTCACGGCCAATGTGGTTGGCGGCACCTATAGCGAAGACGATATTGCGGAAGAACTTGCCGCCGCTGCGTTCAAGGACACGGCCGTCGGTGACATCTCCAAACCCGTCAAAAGCGATTTTGGCTGGCATATCGTGCGCGTGGTCAAGGTCACCAAGCCCGGCACGTCCAAGAAATTTGAAGACGTACGCGCGGAAATTTCCAAACGTGTGAAGGCTGAGAAAGGCGCGGATGCGCTTTACGAAGTCATCAACCGCATTGATGACGCACTGGCAGGGCACCAGACGACGCTGGAGCAACTGGCGCAGGAATACAAACTGACCCCCATGGCCATCGAAGGCGTGGACGCCAGCGGCTTTACGCGTGACGGCCGCAAGGCGGATTTGGACAAGCTGCCCAAGGCGGAAAAAGTCATTGAATCCGCTTTTGCGCTGAAACAGGAAGGCGACGTGAGTGCGCTTATCGAAGCGGATGACGGCTCTTTCGTTGTTGTATCCGTCAGCAAGCTGACGCCGGCGGAGGCAAAGCCCTTTGACGCCGTGCGCCGCGACGTGACGCAGCATTGGAAAGCCGAGCGTAAAAACGCCCTGCTGGATGAAAAAGCCGCGCAGGTCATGGAGCGCCTGAACATGGGCGAGAATTTCGACGCCGTGGCGAAATCTTTCGGCAAGACACTCGCGCGCAGCGAATTCCTGCGCCGTGACAGCGATGCGGGCAAGGCGCCGCTTGGCCGCGGGATGATACCCGCGCTGTTCTCGATTGAAAAATCGGGGCAGGCGACGACGGTGCGCGGCGAAGACACGCTGTCTTTCGTGCGCGTGGCCGAACGCCGCACAGAAACGCCGAAGGAAAGCGCCGAGGGCGAGGCGAAGATGCTGCAGCAAGGCCTCAGCCGCGCCCTGCAAGGCGATATTATCGAGCAATACCGCAAAGGCCTGATGTCGGAATACGGCGTCAAAGTGAACCGCGAGATACTCGAGTCCACCTACGACCCTGCGAAAACGGAGTAAATCCGGCCGCAAAGAACACTTTTTTCGCAAGCCTTTCAGGCGGATGAAAGCGTTCAAAAACCGCTGGCTTTTTGGCGGGAAGGGATTTAAAACCATGTCTGGAAACGCGGCTTGCGTTTTCATAACTATTGAACCGGAGATTTGCCGTCCATGCAAGAAGTCCTGCTGGTCATTCACCTGATTGTCGCACTTGGCATCATTGCCGTCGTGCTGCTGCAACCGTCCGAAAGCGGCGGGTTTAGCGGCAATTCGGGTTCTATGTCGAACCTGATGGCGCCGCGCCGCACCGCCGATGCGCTGACGCGTGTGACGACCATTCTGGCCGGTCTGTTTTTCTGCACCAGCCTTTTGCTTGCCATCACGGCGAGCAGCCGTCCGAAGGCCGAAGGCATCCTTGAGATGGGTGCGCAAAAACCCGCCGCCATCGAAAAAGCCGAAAAATCCGAAGCCGCGCCTGCGGACGTAGCGCCGGAAGAAAAAGCCGCTGTGGAAACGCCCGAAGAGCCGGCGACACCGAAAGCGCCCATCGGACAATAAAGCATCGAACAGGGGGAGAAGTTGATGCCACGCTATATCTTCATCACGGGCGGGGTCGTCTCCTCCCTTGGCAAGGGTTTGGCCTCAGCCGCGCTCGGGTCTGTGCTTCAGGCGCGCGGGTTCAAGGTGCGCTTGCGCAAGCTTGACCCTTATCTCAACGTCGATCCGGGCACCATGAGCCCGTATGAACATGGCGAGTGCTATGTCACCGATGACGGCGCGGAAACCGACCTCGACCTCGGCCACTATGAACGCTTCACCGGCGTTGCCGCGCGCAAGACGGATAACGTCACCACCGGAAAAATCTACTGGAACGTCCTGACGAAAGAGCGCCGCGGCGATTACCTCGGCGGCACCGTGCAGGTCATTCCGCACATCACAAACGAAATTAAAGATTTCATCCAGAGCGATAACGGCGATGCTGATTTCGTGCTGTGCGAAGTCGGCGGCACGGTGGGCGATATCGAATCGCAGCC
>DQGU01000073.1:0-6011 GCA_003524565.1 Rhodospirillaceae bacterium | reverse complement strand
TCGGCGGCACGGTGGGCGATATCGAAAGCTTGCCGTTCCTCGAAGCCATCCGCCAGTTCGGCAACGAAGTCGGCCTTAAAAACGCGCTGTTCATTCATGTCACCCTGATGCCCTATATCAAAACGGCGGGGGAGCTGAAAACCAAACCGACCCAGCACTCGGTGAAAGAGCTTTTGTCTGTCGGTATCCAGCCGTCGATTTTGCTCATCCGCGCCGACCGCGAAATTCCGAAAGAAGAGCGCCGCAAAATCGCGCTGTTCTGCAACATCCTGCCGGAGCGTGTTATTCCCGCGCTTGACGTGCCGAGCATTTATCAGGTGCCCGTCAGCTATCACGGCGAGGGACTGGATGAACAGGTATTGAAATATTTCGATTTGAGCGCGCCCGCGCCCGACCTGTCGAAGTGGATGGAGATACTTCACAAAATCCAGCATCCGGAAGGTGAAGTCACCATCGGCGTTGTGGGCAAATACACCTCGCTGCTCGACAGCTACAAATCATTGTCGGAGGCGCTGACGCATGGCGGCTTTGCCAATAACGTCAAAGTAAACCTGTCATGGCTGAATGCCGAGATTTTTGAAAAAGACGACAACCTGCATTTGCTTGAAAACGTGCATGGCATTCTGGTGCCGGGCGGTTTTGGCGAGCGGGGAACCGAAGGCAAAATCCGCGCCGTGCAATTCGCGCGCGAACGCAATATTCCTTATTTTGGTATCTGCCTTGGCATGCAAATGGCCGTCATTGAAACCGCGCGCAACCGTGCGGGGCTGAACGATGCGGGTTCGACCGAGTTTGGCAAATGCGGAAACCCTGTCGTCGGGCTGATGACCGAATGGAACAAAGAAGGCGAAACAGAACGCCGCAACGAAGCGGGCAACATGGGCGGCACCATGCGCCTTGGCGCCTATCCGGCCAAGCTGGCGGCGGGTTCGCGCGTGGCGGAGATTTACGGCGCGTCCGAAATTTCCGAACGCCACCGCCACCGCTACGAAGTCAACACGACCTACAAACAGCAGCTGGAAGGCGCGGGGCTTGTTTTCTCCGGCATGTCGCCAGACGGCAAGCTGCCGGAAATCGTCGAAATTAAAGACCATCCGTGGTTTGTCGGCGTGCAGTTCCACCCCGAACTGAAATCAAAACCGTTCGAACCGCACCCGCTGTTCACATCATTTATCAAGGCGGCGGTTGAAAAATCGCGTCTGGTCTAACGATGTGGCGGGCGGCTTTTTTTGGCTTTCTGATGCTGGCATCCATGCCGGCGGCTGCCGATGGTTTTGATGTTACGCGTCTTGTCGCCGCTGCCGAGGGGCAAACCGCCTATACCAAAACGTATGACCCCGCATACCGAAAAATTCCGTATCCGAACGGGGATGTGCCGATGGAAACCGGTGTTTGCTCGGATGTTGTTATCCGCGCGTATCGTGCGCTTGGTATTGATTTGCAGCAGCGCGTGCATGAAGACATGAAACGGCATTTCGCGCTTTACCCCAAAACATGGAGGCTCACCCGTCCGGATACGAATATCGACCATCGCCGTGTGCCGAATTTGCAGGTGTTTTTCACGCGTCACGGCGAAAGCCTGCCTGTGACAGACAAGGCGGCAGATTACCTGCCCGGCGACATCGTGACGTGGAATCTGGCCGCGCCGCAAAAAATGATACCGCATATCGGCATCGTCAGCGCGCAGCAAAGCGCGGACGGCGCAAGACCTCTTGTCGTGCACAATATCGGCAGCGGCACAAAAACCGAAGATATTCTATTCAGCTATAAAATCACCGGCCATTACAGATACGCACCGTAAAAAACAAAGCACAAAGGCCTATGCTGTCCCACAGATCTATTACCTCTGTTTGACGAGTAGTGCGGTGCTGGGGGTTATCTCGGAGGGAGGTAAAGCAGAATGTTCGGTTAGAACAACCATGAGTGCCTGCCAGAGGTAATCATCTGATGGCTTTGCGCCTTCGGTAATTAATTTTCCCGCATTCATGCCAGCGACTTTTTGGGATAGCTCTGCAAGAGTGAAATTTTCCGGAAGTTTTCCTTGATCTGCACGGCAAAGCAATATGCCTGAAACGAATAATATTGCGGACGGGGGCCAAAAATTCTGCGCTGCAGGTAAAAATAGGCAATAGAAGAAAGAGATAACACCAAAAAGAGCTGAACTGTTGCCAAGAATGCCGCGCCAGCTGGCCTGAGGCCTGGGCATAGTCATTTGCGTTCGGCTTTTAAGTTGTTTGAAAAAATCGGCGGCCTTCAGCGTGCTCATATCGCGTACAGGTGTTGTCGGGGTAATCAGCTTTTTATCAACGCCGAATGCCGCCAAGGCTGAGCGCAGACGATAGAACGTCATTGCCGTAGCGCATTTGTCGGCTTCTTTGGTACTTGAGAGTTTGTTTTGCAAGAGGGTATAAATATCCCCCACGGTGAATAAACGAGCGGCTTCGTCATTCGCAATATGAATACCGAAAGCGCTCTCAATATCCATCAACAACTCGACATCGTCGAGATCGCCTTTCAGTCCGAGCGTATCAAAAGCCATTCCTGTTCCCTCAAGGTACAGGCGGCGGGTTAGGCGGCGGCGATGGCGGGTTCACTTTTTTTTTATGCCGCTCGATGCCTTCTTCAATCATTTTCTTGGCTTCGTTGATGTCGCCCCAGCCGTGGACTTTCACCCATTTGCCCGGCTCCAGCTCTTTGTAACGCTCAAAGAAGTGTTCGATGCGCTTGCGTTTTGATTCCGGAATGTCGGTGTAGTTTTTAATGTCTTCAAATTCGGGGTCGAGCTTGGTGATGGGCACCGCGATGATTTTTTCATCGCCGCCGGCCTCGTCTTCCATTTTCAGAACGCCGACGGGGCGCACGGCCACAACCGCACCCGGCACAACGGGAATGGAGCCGATAATCAGCACATCCACCGGGTCGCCGTCATCGGACAGGGTGTGGGGGATATAACCGTAGTTTCCCGGATATTGCATGGCGACGTGCAGAAAACGGTCAACCATCGGGGCGCCGCTTTCCTTGTCGATTTCATATTTCACCGGTGCGCCGCCGACGGGGTTTTCGACGATAACGTTCACTTCGTCAGGCGGGTTTTTACCGATGGAGATTTTATCGAGAAACATAGATAGGGATTCCTGTGTGCTTTTATTGTTTTCGGGAATCCTAACATATATTGCAGTGCAATAAAACAGGCGGCAGAGGTTTTATGCCCTGCCGCCTGCATATTTTTTCAGAAATTTCGCGGTTTAGGCGCGTTTTTTCTTTTTGCCGCCATCCACGCTGCGCAGCGCGGGTTTTTTGCGGGAAAGGCTTTTCACGCTGTCGCGGCCGGCAAAGCAGCCGGAAGGCCCAAGCTGCTCTTCGATGCGGATAAGCTGGTTGTACTTGGCAATCCGGTCGGAGCGCGACAGGGAGCCCGTTTTAATTTGCCCCGCGTTGGTCGCAACGGCGAGGTCGGCAATGGTGCTGTCCTCGGTCTCGCCCGAGCGGTGGGAGAAGACAACGCCAAAACCGGCCTTTTGTGCGGTTTGGACGGCATTGAGGGTCTCGCTGAGGGTGCCAATCTGGTTGACCTTGATAAGGATGGCGTTGGCGGCTTTTTGCTCGATGCCCTGTTTCAGGCGGGTGGCGTTGGTGACGAACAGGTCGTCACCGACCAGCTGCACTTTGTCGCCAAGGCGCGCGGTCAGTTCAATCCAGCCTGCCCAGTCGTCTTCGGCCATGCCGTCTTCGATGGATACGATGGGGAATTTGCCAACCAGCTTTTCGTAGAAGGCTATCATTTGTTCGCTGTCCAGCGTTTTTCCTTCGCCTTCAAGATGATATTTGTTTTTCTTGAAGAATTCAGTTGCCGCGACGTCCAGCGCCAGAACGATATCGCTGCCGGCTTTGTAGCCTGCCGCGTCAATGGCTTTCATAATAAAATCAAGCCCTTGTTCTGTGCTTTTAAAGTTAGGTGCGAAGCCGCCTTCATCGCCGACGGCGGTATTGAAACCGCTATCTGAAAGAAGTTTTTTAAGGCTATGAAATACTTCAGAACCCATGCGGATGCTTTCGGCGCTGCTTTCGGCCGATACGGGCATAATCATGAATTCCTGAAAGTCGATGGAGTTATCGGCATGTGCGCCGCCATTGATGATGTTCATCATCGGCGTCGGCAGCAAATGGGCGAAGGTGCCGCCGACATAGCGGTAGAGCGGCAGGTCCAGCTCGGCTGCTGCCGCATGGGCGGTTGCAAGGCTGACCCCCAGAATGGCGTTGGCGCCAAGGCGCGCCTTGTTCGGCGTGCCGTCAAGGTCGATGAGCAACTCGTCAATCAAGGTCTGCTCGGTCGCATCGATACCGGCAAGGGATTCAAAAATTTCCGTATTCACCGCCTCGACGGCTTTTTGCACGCCTTTGCCGTGATAGCGTTTTTTGTCGCCATCGCGCTTTTCGACGGCTTCATGTGCGCCGGTCGATGCGCCCGAGGGCACGGCGGCGCGGCCGACGACGCCGCTTTCCAGCACGACGTCCACTTCCACGGTGGGGTTGCCGCGGCTGTCCAGAATTTCGCGGCCGACGATATCGACGATGGCGGTCATAGGATAATCTCCCTTGGGATGTTGCGCTAAAATCTCGCGCCGAGAATAGCGGTTTTTGCCTGCCCCTGCAAAGGCATTTGCAGTGGCGCGCGGGCATGGAAAAGAGGGGCTGCATCGGCTGCGTGCTGTGCTATATGTTGAGGCAAGCGGGAGGTTTTCTAATTATGGTATTCAGCCGTTTTGTCGTTTTCGTTTTTTGCGCGCTTCTGTGGGCGGCGCCTGCCCATGCCTTTGAAACCGAAGCGCAGGAGCCGAGCCAGATTGCCGCGCTCAAAGCCTCCGGCGAAGCCTTCATGCCGATTGCAAAAGATTTCGGCTGCCCCGTTTTCACCTGGGCCGGATTTAACGACAAGGCATTCCGCACCGCGCAGCTGGAATACACGCCCGAAGGCCACGACATCAAAAACTGGACACGTTTGCAAACCACGACGGTCTATGCACTGACCGGCCGTGCGGATGCTGACACCAAAATCATGACGGGGCTGGCGCAGTTGCTGGTCGGCAATTACAAAAAAAATGCGGAAGTCATCGACCTGCAATATTTTGAAAACGGCATCGGCGAGCCTGCGTTTTATATCGAATACAAAGTAGGCGAAGGCGATGCGCGCGAACATAATGCGGGCGTTTTTATGCGCACGTCGGACAAGGCCGCGGCCTTCATGCAAATTCAGGCGCGCAAGGGCGAGCTGCCGCGCAAAGACACCTATATTCTTCTGGGCTATCTGGGGATGGCGCCCAAAGGGGCGGATGTCAAACGTGCGGCGGCGGCTCCGGAAACGAAAGATAAAGAACCGTCTATCGCCCTGCCGCGCCGCAAACCGGTATTGCCTGCCGCGGCCGCTACTGTGGATGCGGATATGCCCGCTTTGCCGGATATTTCGCAGCTGCCTGCCATACCGTCTATTCCCGCGATGCCTGTGTTGCCATCGGGGTTGAATGCGCCGTAATCAAGGTGCGGGCGGCTTTGCCTGTGCTTTCGGTGCCGAGGATTTTTTGCGCAGCGGCTTCATGATATTTGCAAAAGCGGATTTCAGTTTTCCGGCCTGAAGGCGCGAAGACTTGGCTGCATCATCGACGCTGCGTGCGGGCGGCTGCTGCGGACTTTGTTCTTTTTGGGGCAGAAGGGCGGCCAGCGCTTTGACAGGCTCGACAAACAAAGCCTTCGCCGCGGAATAGCCGACAATCGCAAGGCCGAGCGGCACGGCTGCGCCTTCGCTTTTGAGCGCTTTCAGTGTTGATTTGATGCCGACATAACCGACGTAGCCAAGAACCGCGACGCCTGTCAGGGCGAGGGGGATACCCAATCCGCCCGCAACCGCACCTGCTGCGCCCATGCCAAGAACGCCGCCGACAGTGCCGCCGCCATAACCGATGGCGCCCGTCAGCGCACCGGCAATAGCGCAGGCGTAAACGCCGACGTTGAAGATT
>DQGU01000106.1:3876-10346 GCA_003524565.1 Rhodospirillaceae bacterium | reverse complement strand
GAAGATTGCATGATGCAGGCGGCGGCGAAGCATGAATTGCCGCTGCTGCCCCTGCCGCAGGAATGGTGGGATTTCAGATTTCCGCGGGGCCTCTATGACCTTTATGCCCCCGTGCAGGATGCGCAAATGCCGCCCGCCTGCCGCATGACGGCTATTTGATTATATTTTTTTACGCTTCAAGTCACGCAGCAAAAACCGCGCGGGCATTAAGGCTTCGGCCAATGAGGCGGGCACGTTTAGCGGCTCGTCACTTATCATCGCCGCGATAATTTCACCGCAAAGCGGCGCGCCAGACATGCCATGCGCGCCGTATCCGGTGCTGATATAAAGGTGGGGCGGCGCGGGAATGTCACGTCCCGCGGCATCGGCGCCCGCGCGGACGTCAGCGAAATTTTCCAATAGCGCCGCCACATCGGGCGCCGCGCCCGCCATGGGTAATTTGTCGGGCGTTGTGGCGCGGTACCCTGTGCGCCCGCCTGCGACATCGTCCATGGTGACTGCCAGCTGCGGCAAATGCGCATTGAGTTTGTTGATATTTTCCGCGTGGTCTTCGCTACGGATTTCGGGCGTGGCCACGGGCTCTTTCTGAAACGTCGCGCCGATATATTGCAGCCCGTCCACAGGCGGGGCGATGTATCCTTCGTGACATATCACTTCAGCCATTTCTGCTGAACGCGGTGTCGGGCGGATATAGGTAATCTGCCCGCGCAGGGATTGCAGCGGCAGCCATTTCGCACCTGTCATGGTCGCGCTATGGTTGCCAAGCGCGATGATGACGGCATCGGCTGTGCAAATCCCGCTGCCCGTGGCGTCTGTAATGTGCCACTGCGCTCCGTCATGTGACAGGCTATGCACTTGCTGGTTCAAAATGCGCTTTACACGGGGCGATGCCGCCAGCACCGCGCATAAATCGGGCGGCGATAAATATCCGGCCATGGGCTGGTGCAGGCCTTGCGTATCATGAAAAGCATATTCGGCGGGCAGGCCGTTGTTTTCCACCTGTTTCTGGTGTCGCAGCGTTTCATCGCTATCTTTGTCGATGTGCAAAACGCCGGATGCGCGCCATGAGGCCACGGGCAGCGCTGCGCAAAGCATGCGGGTATAGCAAAACCCGTGTGCATGCAAGGCGCCCATCGCGCTCGGCTCCGCTGTTATTTTTGGATATAAAATACCGATAGGATTGCCGGATGTTTCATGCGCAAGGCCATTCCGCGCATCAATCAGCGTGACGCTGTGCCCGCGGCGGGCAAGGGCATGAGCCGCACCGCAGCCCGCTATGCCCGCGCCCAATATGGCGATATGTTTTTTGCCTGTCGCGGCGGGCGGCATGCCGGTTTTTTGCGCGGCGGTCATTGACCATTTGATGCCGAAGCCTTTGACTTTTTGCACATCAAAGCCGAGCGTTTTCAGCGCGCGGCGCATGTGCCCCGTGACGGAAAATGTGGCCAGCGTGCCGCCGGATTTGGTGCGCGATGCAATCAGGGGGAAAAGGTTTTCCTGCCACATATCGGGGTTTTTGGCGGGCGAGAAACCGTCCAGATACCACGCATCGAATTGGCCGGATACTTGCGGCAGCACATCGGCTACATCGCCAAAACACAGCATCAGCCGGATACGCCCGCCGGCCAGCAACAGGGTATGAAATCCTTCTATCAGCGGCGGGTACTGCGCGATAATCTCGGCGCATATCGGGGCGGCTTCGGGTATTTGCGCCGTAAACTGCGCGTAGATTTGCGCCAGCATTTCGGCGGGGATGGGGTGTTTTTCAATGCTGGCATAAACAAGCTGCGCGTCGGGCGGGGCATGCTCCAGAAACCGCGCGGCAGTTAGCAGGAAATTCATGCCGGTGCCAAAGCCCAGCTCCGCGATGCTGAAACTGTTTGCGCCCAGCGCGGTGAAGCGCGCCGCTATGTTGTTGTGGCGCAAAAAAACATAATCTGATTCCGCAAAGCCCGCGCCGCGCTGGAAATACACGTCGCCGTAATCCAGGCTTTCAAGATCGCCATTCTCTGACCATTGCAAACGGGCGGGTTTCAGTGCCACAATAGAAAATCCTGATGTATCTCTCGGCGGTCTGCCGCTTTGAGCATAACATCGCAGCAAAAAAGAAAAAGGCAACAAGAAAGGCCGGCTGTATGTCTTCTACGGGGGTGGTTAAAATCCTTTTTGTTTGCACGGGCAATATCTGCCGCTCGCCAACGGCGGAGGGGGTCTTTCGCCATCTGGCGCAAGACGCGGGTCTGGGTGCGCATTTTCACATCGATTCGGCCGGCACGGATTCTTATCATATCGGCGAAGGGCCTGACCGCCGCGCTGTCAAAATCGCGGCGCGCCACGGGGTGTCGCTGGCGGGTCAGCGCGCGCGCGCCCTGAAGCCGGAGGATTTCAACGCCTTCGATTATCTCTATGCCATGGACGGCGGGCATTTTTTCGACATGCAAAGCCGTGCCCCGTCCGGTCATACCGCCAAGGTTGAAATGTTCCTTGCGGCGGCGGGGGCGGAGGGGCAGGACGTGCCCGACCCGTGGTACGGCGACGAAACGGACTTTGAAAATGTTTTCGATATGGTGCATAGCGCGTCGCAAACGCTGCTGGAAAAACTGCGAAAGGCACACGGTATATGATTTCCCCCGCGATTTATAGCGAAGTCGAACAGGCGCTCGGCCTGCATATCACGGCGGTTGCGCCGCTTTCCGCCGCGAATAACGCGCAGATTTACCGCCTTGTTTTCGCAACCGGCGAAGTGCGCGTGGCCAAAGTGGCGGAGCGCGGGCTGGATACCGAAGCATGGATGCTGAAATATTTGCGCGAAAAATCCCCCCTGCCGGTACCGGAAGTTTTTTACAGCAACGAGCACGTCATCATCATGGAATTCGTGCAATCGCAAGGCATGGTCGATTACCGCGTCGAAAGTGCAGCCGCCGAGCAAATCGCCGCACTGCACGGCGTGACGCATGATTCTTACGGCATGGAGCGCGATACGCTCGTCGGCTCGCTCACCCAGCCGGGCGGCTGGGAAAAAGACTGGCCATCGTTCTTTGCCGAAAAACGCCTGATGCACATGGCGCATCGTGCGCTCAAGGAAAATAAAATCGATGCGCGCATGCTGACGCAGATTGAAAAAATCGCGGCAAAGTTGCCTGCGATGCTGCAAGGCGCGCAAGCGCCTTCGCTGGTGCATGGCGATATCTGGAGCGGTAATATCATCCCTGGTCGCGGCAAAATCGCGGCGTTCCTCGACCCTGCGATTTATTATGCGGATGCGGAGGTGGAGCTGGCCTTCATCCGCCTGTTCAATACCTTCAGCGATTCATTTTTCGCCAAATACAACGAAATCCGTCCTATCCGCGCCGGCTTTTTCGAAGAGCGGGCGGAGGTCTATGCGCTTTACCCGCTTTTGGTGCATACGCGTTTGTTCGGCGCGTCCTATGCCCGCAAGGCGCAAAAAATTCTCGATAAATTCGCGTAAGGGTTTTATCAGCCCAGCTGCGGCGCAAGGACGCCCAGCGTGCGCTTGACCAGCGTATCAAGGTCGGCCGCGCCGATTTGCGCGGGGCTCAGCTTTTCCTCGACAATCAATGTGGTCAGGCCGTGACAAAGGCTCCAGACCGCAACGGTCAGGAAACGCGCATCTTCGCCGGTTGCGGCGGCCTTTTGTGCCAGCGCCGCGGAAATCAGCGCATAGCTTTTGCCCGCCGTCATGGCCAGCGTGGGGAAGCGTTTGATGTCCGCCAGTTCCCGCCCGAACATGATGCCGAATAGCGGTTTATTATCGACGGCGAAACGCGCATAAGCGCAGGCGAGTTTTTCGATTTTCTCCTGCGCGCCCTTCGCGCCCGTGGCGGCTTCGGCCATGGAAAGGGCAAGGCGCTGGAAACCCGTTTCGGCAACCGCGGCCAGAAGCTCATCCTTGTCGCGGAAATGGCTATAGGGCGCCGCCTGTGTGACGCCGGTTGCGCGCGCAAGGCTGCGCAGGCTCAAACCGTCAATGCCATCGGTTGCAAGAATATCCAGCGCAGCCGCCAGCAGCGCTTCGCGCAGGTTGCCGTGGTGGTATTTGAATTTTTTCTGGAAATCGACGGCGGTAGCGGTTTCGGCGCTCATGAATACTGTCCCCTGAATGCGTAAAGCAACCCCTCGCAAAGTTATGCGAACCCTTCGCAACCAACTTTGCACCGTGCAGATGCAGGGGTCAATGGCAATACTGATGCGGCGGCGCAAAAACATAACGGGGGTTGCAATCGCGGCTACCCTGCCGCATCATCGCCTCATTCATATTATTATGGAGACTGGCGATGACAGATAAGCACGCACCACCCCCTGCGCGCAGCACGCATCCTGCGTATCCAAAAGAAACGCGCGGCCATAACTTTTATGATATGGACATCAACCTGCAGCGCCTGCTCGGCCGCGCCGCGCCCGATATGCTGGCGCGCAACGAAGACAGGCTCAAGGATTTCGGCGCTTTTGTCGGCGGGCCGCTGGATGAACAGGCAAGCTACAGCGACCGCCACGCCCCGCCGCGCCTTGAAACGCATAACAAGGCGGGGGAGAAAAAAACGCGCCTGATTTTCAACCGCGACTATGAAACCTGCCATCAGGAAGCGTATCAAAAAGGCACCATCGGCCTTGCCTTCATGGACAGCGACCCGGAGCCCCATCTGCTCAGCTTCGCCATGGGCTATATGCTGTCGCAATCGGATATTTCGGTGCATTGCCCGGTGACCATGACGGGGGCGGTTGCCTATGTGCTGGATAAATTCGCGCCGAAGGCTGTGCGCGATGAATACCTGCACGACATGACGCGCATGGACGGTAAAACCAAAACCGGCGGTACCTGGGCGACGGAATTGCATGGCGGGTCTGATGTGGGCGCAACGACGACGGTTGCCAAAAAAGACGGCCAGAAAATCACCCTGCACGGATTGAAATGGTTTACCAGCAATGCCAATTCCGGCCTTGCGCTGGCGACAGCGCGGCCGGAAGGCGCGCCTGCAGGCAGCAAGGGCCTCGGCCTTTATCTGGTGCCCAGCCATTTGAAAGACGGCAGCCAGAACAAATACAACGTGCGCCGCCTGAAAGATAAGCTTGGCACCAAAGGCCTCGCGACCGGCGAGATAGACCTTGAAGGCGCGGAGGTGATTGAGGTTGCCCCGCCACCCCACGGGCTTAAAATGATGATGGAGGCGCTCGAATATAGCCGCATCCACAACGCCATGTCGGGCGCGGGCGTGCAGCGGCGCGCGCTGATGGAGGCGGCCAGCTGGGCGACGCACCGCGAAGCCTTCGGCAAAGCGATTGTGAACTACCCCATGGTACAAAATGAACTCGTCGATTTGACGGTGCGCGCCGAAGCCTCCGCTGCCTTGGCGTTTGATGCTGCCAAAACATTCGATGCTGCGCTCAAGGACGATACGCAGCGCCCGTGGCTGCGCATTTCAACCGCGCTGGCAAAATATCGCACCGCCGAAGACGGCGTGCAGGCGGCCAAGCGCGCGCTGGAGCTGGTTGGCGGCAATGGTTATACCGAAGAATTTCCAACGGCGCGTTTGCTGCGCGACGCCATGGTGCTGACGGTATGGGAAGGGCCTGCGAACATTCAGGCGCTGGAGCTTTTGCGTATGGTTGCGGGCAAAGAGCCGGGCGATAAACTTTTCACCGATAAAATCCGGGCTATATCGCACGCGCTGCCCGCATCAATGGCGGCGGAGAAAAGCCTGCTTGATACCGGCCTTGTGCAGGCAGAACGTGCGCTTGCGCATTTGCGCAAACATCCCGAAGACGGCGAGCGCTTTGCGCGTAAACTGATGGACCACATGGCGGATGTGTTGTCAGGCGCGCTTCTGGCCGAAGAGGCCGCGCATGACCTCGCCCACCACAACGATGCGCGCAAGGCGCTGGTGGCGCAAACCTATTTGCAAAAGGCTTTTGGCGCGAAAGAGCTTTCGCTCAGCCATGAAAAAGAGCCTGCGCTGCAGCATTTCGATGCGTTGCTGCATTACCGCGCTATCGCCCCCGCCGCGCTCGGTTATGCCCTTGCGCTCAAACCGCCGGACGCGCCGAAGCCGAAACCGCCGTCGCCCGAAGCATAAACGCATGAACACTGCCGCGACCGATGACATGTCCGTGCGTTATCACGCCATTATGACGCATTGCCAGCAATATGCGGGGGCGGATACGCGGCGCAGTATTCGTATATTTGCGCTGAATTTTTTTCTGTTTTTTGGTCTTCTGGCGCTGATGTACTTCGCGCGCGGCGTTTCCTATGCGCTTGTTTTGCTGTTGGCCGTACCTGCGGCTTTTATGCTGGTGCGTTTGTTTATTATCCAGCATGACTGCGGACATGGGTCGTATTTCAAATCGCGCACGGCAAATACTTGGGCGGGGCGGTTTATCAGCCTTTTCACCCTTGCGCCCTACGGCTATTGGCGGCGCGAACATGACGTGCATCATGCTTTTGTGGGGCAGAT
>DQGU01000106.1:0-3581 GCA_003524565.1 Rhodospirillaceae bacterium | reverse complement strand
CGCCGCATAAAAAGTTTTTCTACAGGCTCTATCGTCAGCCGCTGGTGCTGCTGGTGCTGGGCGTGCCGCTGCATAATATCGTGCTGATGCGCATCCCGCCGCTGTCACGCCGCCGCTGGGACAATCGCCATTTTTTATCCTTTGCAGATGCGTGGAAAAGCGTCATGGCGCATAACTTGTGCCTTCTTGCCGTTTACGGCGCCGCGGCTTTTTTGCTGGGCGGCGCCGCGGTTTTGGCTGTTTACCTGCCGGTGATTATCATGGCGTGGCAAATCGGCGGCTGGATGTTTTATGTGCATCATCATTTCGAAGATGCCTATTGGCAAGCTGGCGAGGATTGGCATCCGCATGCCGCGCGGCTGATGGCCAGTTCGCACTACGCCCTGCCGCCGCTGTGGCACTGGCTTACGGGTTATATCGGCCTGCATCACATTCATCATTTTTCAAGCGCCGTGCCGCACTATAAACTGGCGGAGTGCATGTGGGCATCGGTCGATTTGCAAGATATGAACCGCATCACATGGCGTCAAAGTTTGGCTGCCGTCTGGCTTGCGATTATCGACCCTGCCGCGCAGAAAATGATACGCCTGCGCGATATCGCGCCGTAAGGGGCTTATTTCTGGACGAAACGCTGCTGCAATGCGGGCTTGTCCTGCGGGCATTTGGCGGCTTCGCGTTTGTAATTCTCCGGCGTGTCGATAACGCCCTGACGCATGCGGCGCGCTTGGCGCAGCTTTTCCACCATCGGCTTGCTGGCATTCACAATTTCCTGCATGAATTTTTGCTGGTGTTTTTCCAGCTCCCCCTGCGGATAGGGGCCGAAGCCCTGATACCCAAAGCCGCGCAAATACATCATCATGTCCAGCTGGATGCGCGGCAGGTATTCCTGTATCGCGGCGATGTCGATTTTGACATGCTCGGCTTCATGTTCCCGCGTAACCTTCAGGCTGCAGGGCAGGTCGAGGATTTCCTTGGATATAAAAACCGCCGGTTTGTACGAAATCCAGAATGTCGCCTTATCGACGTAAATGCACTGGTTGCCGCTTTCGTCTGTGAGCGTGCGGAAACTGACATTGAAATTACTGCCGGTGATGCTGGTCGTAACGCCCATGACAACACTGCGCTTGTCGGTCGCCAGTGTCGATTCCTTGTCGGTCGCCATGCTGCGTTTCAGCGCGTGGGCGCTATGCTCTTCGTTGTAATAAACGGGCTCGGTTGCAAAATGCACTTCGACTTTGGGCGCGTCCATCACGGGGCAGGCGCCAATCGTTGTTTGTATAAACAGCGAGCTTGCCAGCGCGGCTGTGGCCGCATCAATACCAAAAAACGACATGCCCGCGGCCTTTCCTGAAACGGTTTATGCGGTTTTGCGCAGCGCGCCGAATGTGCGCACGATATGTGGTTTCATTTTATCGATGCCCTTGCCAAGGATGCCGAAAAACGGCATGGAAACGCAGCCCGCAATGATGCCCGCGACAATCGTGCCCGCCATGTTCAGCGTGCCGCCGATGAATCCGTTTTGCGTCACGGCGGCGAGGGCGGATTTTAGCGCGGCTTCAGCCCCCGGAATACCGTGCACCAGAATGCCGCCGCCCACCGCAAACATTGCCGTGGTGCCCACAACCGACAGCACGCGCATAAACGTCGGCGTGTGGTTGACAAGGCCGGTGCCCATAGCGCGCAGCATTTTTGCGCGGGCATCTGTGCCCTGCACCTGCTGCAATTTCAACCCCCAGTCGTCAAATTTCACGATGCAGGCGACAAGCCCGTAAACGCCGACGGTCATGCAGATGCCGATAACGCTCAGCGTCAAAGCCTGCGTCATCAAAGGCGCAGCCGCAATCGCGCCCAGGCTGACGGCGATAATTTCCGCCGACAAAATCGTATCGGTACCGATAGCGCCCCAGATTTTTTTGTTTTCGAGCTTCAGCAGCGCCTCGGGGCTGTCTTGAATGGCGACGACCATTTTCTGGTGATGCTCTTCGTCTTTGTCGTCTTTTTTATGCGTCATTTTGTGAAACGCTTCAAAACAAAGAAACGCGCCGCCGAACATCAAAAGCGGTGGAATGGCCTTGGCCGGCAATATCAGCGCAAGAGGTATCAGAACGGCTTTGTTCACCAGCGAGCCGAGCGCGATTTTGCCCACAATCGGCAATTCGCGCTTGGGGTCGATGCCCACAACGGCATTGGCATTGACGGCAAGGTCATCGCCCACAATCCCCGCCGTTTTCTTGGCCGCAATCTTGGACATCGCCGCAACGTCGTCCAAAAGCACCGTAATATCGTCAAGCAAAGCCAAAAGCCCGGAAGCCATTTATAAACACCCTTTTAAAATTCCAGCCCGCCCGAAAGGAGGCCCGAGCTGGATTATAACGGCTTTCACTCGCAGCGTCGAATGGCGTGCGCGTGATGTAAGTGGTGTTACTGTGTGGATTTGGTGGTGGATACAGTCTAACCGCAACTAGTCTTTCGGACAATTCCCTGTTTAACAGGGAAACAGCAGGGGATTTTGCCCAATTTGGCCTAATGGGGTTTGGGTGAGGATAACAAAAGTGCTTGCCAATAGAGGGCTAAATAGGCCGAGCGCTGTCAAATTCCCGCAAATTTAACAGGGAATTGTTCTCAACATTGCAGGGAATTAAGGCGGCGTTTGTTCAAGCTCTACGAGCTTCTTGCGGGTCGCAGCCAATTCAAATTCTAGAAATTTAATCCGTGCGCGGAGCTTGGCTGGAGTGGCTGGACCATCGTTATTGATCAGATCATGGCCGGCAGCTAAAGCCGCAGCAATTTCAGCCCGTTCCAATTCGCGCCGAACCGGCTTGGAAGACAGGCTTTCATGGGTAAAAACCTCAAGCTTTCCTCCTTTTGCTTCTATAAGGGCATGATACAGAATGTGCTCTTGTTCAGTGCCTTTGGTCGGACGGCGGTATTCTCCAAGGCGTCTTTTTAGACTTTGGGTTTCACCGATATAAAGCCGGCCGTCGTTGAGCGTGATCCTGTAAAGCCCTGGCACATCCGGCAAAACCTCAAACTGTGGCCAACCTTTGTTGCAGAGCGTGATAAGGCCATGGGGCTGCCATAAAACTTCGATCATTTAATTACTTTTGACATATAAATATCCCTTTTTGGGATAATCCTAATACAGGATTAACGCTAGTGGGCAACGGTATCAACTGGAAAAGCGCCCACCTCTTTGAAAAAGAGCATTTATTCAGATAAGTCGGCCAAGTTATGCGCCCTTTTAGTCAAAGCCCGTGAGAATGCGGGTCTGACGCAAGCGGCTTTGGCACAAAAATTGGGAAAGCCGCAATCTTTCATTGCGAAGTATGAGGGCGGAGAGCGCCGGCTTGACGTGATTGAGCTGATCGAAATCTCCAGACACGTGAAAGCTGACCCGAAAAAGATTTTAGAAAAACTACTATAAATTTAAGTCGATGAATCGGCTGAATTTTCGTCTGCTTGCAAAAATTTGTGGCCTTTGATAAACTAGTCTTGCTTATCGGGTTTTGCCTTGCAGTGCGTGTGCAAAAACCGGGCGACAGCGGATCAGGGATCTAGACGTCGCTACCACAAGACATATA
>DQGU01000230.1:9420-12856 GCA_003524565.1 Rhodospirillaceae bacterium | reverse complement strand
AATTAACGATTTTTGTGCTTGCCGGCTGGCCTATACGCGCTAAAGACGACGCAGGTATTTTCCTTATTTTTCAAAAAATTAGGCCATAAACACCAGAATCAAACCGCCGAGTCTGGCCGCATTTTGGGGTGCTTTTGGTTCCAAAATGGTTAATAAAAATATTATGTAAATTATTTGGAAAGAATATTGCCTCCACAAGAAAAATTTCATAATAAAATTTGCCAGTTTGCAGCTTTTCTGTAATTTTACCTTGATTATCCACCCATACGGGGTTAACCTGACTTTTACTTACGGAAACGATTATCCAAATAAAAACAGAACCCCTGCTCTCAAGGAGGCCTTTATCATGGCGTATGATAACGAAGACAATTACCACGGCATGCGATACCTGCTGGATGCCAAGAACTCCCGCCAGTTCGGCGTGCGTTACGACCACGGCAAAGTATCCAAGCCCGTCCATGTCTTCGCCGAAGATGACCGTGAAGCAGGCTTCAAGCCCAACGAAACCGTTTTCGCTTTCGACGACGAAGCGAAAATCACCACCGACAACGGCAAGGCGCGCCTGTCCACCGTTGCCTATCAAATCGTCACCAATGAAAACGGCGAGCCGAAAAAGCTGAAAGAGCTGAGCGTCGATTACGACGTCGCCTTCCGCGGCGATGCTGCCGGCAATTTCAAAGTTGTTTACAAACTGTCGCCGACGTCGCGCGATGCACTGGCGGAGCGTGGTTTTGACGCCAGCTTCCCGCAGGAATTCAGCGAAGACATCGACCTCCGCGGCATGAAGCGCGACGGCGTGACCAATCAGGTCACCGTTGACCGCAACACCATCAGCAACCTGCCGTTCCCGCCGCAGCATACGACGAACAAGGCGCATCTGGCACGCTACGCGCTCGAGGGCAACGACCTCGACAGCGCTGTTATGCCGCGCCCCGACGATATCATCAGCAACCGCCCCGAACCGCAGCAACCGGCACCGCAGCAGCAGCCCGCAAACCAAAGCGCGCCCACGCCGCAAAAGCCCGCGCCGCAGTTCAACCGCCAGACCACGTTCCGCCCGCCGGTCGTGGACAAGCCGAAAATCTCCGACAGCGCTATCGAAGCTGTTATCAAGATGTTCTGCGAAGACCTGAGCGCGCAGGCAGCGCGCGGCCAGCTCGACCCCGTTGTCGGCCGTGGCAACGAAACGCAGGCGGCCATCAAGGTTATGTCCCAGCGCAAACAGTCCAGCCTGTGCTTCACGGGCGAGGCCGGCGTTGGTAAAACCGCGATGTTCTCTGCCATCGCACAATATATCCACGACGACCAGCAAGTGCCGGATTCCATGCGCGGCGCGCGCGTTCTGCAGCTTGACCTGCAGGCGATGAACGCGGGTGCGAAATACCGCGGCGAATTCGAAGGCAAGCTGAAGCCCCTTATCGAAGGCCTGAAAGAGCGTCAGGGCTACCTGAACGGCCGCAAGGTCATTCTGGCCATCGACGAAATCCACTCGCAGCTGACATCCGGTAAAGCCGAAGGCGGCACCGATGCGGGCAACATGATGAAACCCTTCCTGACGTCCAAGGGTATTTCCGTCATGGGCGCGACCACGGATGACGAATACAAAAAACACATCGAAAAAGACCCCGCGCTGGCACGCCGCTTCGAAGCGATGCGCCTCGAGGAGCCGAAAAAAGACGATACCCTGCACATCGTGCAGAAACTGTGGCCGCTCATCCGCGACCACCACGGTATCGCCAAAGACCCGAGCGCCGAGGAATTCCAATACCTCGTCAACATGACCAACCGTTATGCGCCGAACGAAAGCCAGCCGTCCAAGGCCGAAAAAGCCCTCGACATGGCCGCCGCTTCCGCCAAATTCCGCGGTTCGGACAGCATCGAGCGCGAAGATTACCTCTCCGCTATCGCGAAAATGTCCAAACTGTCCGCTGAATTCCTCGGCCAGAACGACCGCGACCGCTTCCTGAAGCTCGAAGCTTCGCTGAGCGAGCAGGTTATGGGTCAGCCCGGCATCAGCAAAGTCGCCAGCGGTCTGGTCGGCTCGCGCGTGGGCCTGAACGACCCCAACAAACCGATGGGCTGCTTCGTTTTGCAAGGTCCCAGCGGTACGGGTAAAACCGAGCTTTGCAAGGCACTCGCCCGCACGCTGTTCGGCGACGAAAAAGCGCTCATCAAGCTCGACATGTCGGAGTACATGGAAAAGCACAGCGTTGCACGCCTCATCGGTGCCCCTCCGGGTTACGTCGGTTTCGACAGCGCCCAGCCGGCACTGACCGAAGAAATCCGCCAGCGCCCCTATTCCATCCTTTTGCTGGATGAAATCGAAAAGGCGCACCCCGACGTGTTCAACGTTCTGCTGCCCGTGCTCAACGACGGCGAGATGAAGGACAACCAGGGCAAAACCGTCAAGTTCAACAACGTTATCGTTGTCATGACGACCAACCTTGGCGCGAAAGAAGCCATGGCTGCCCTGCAAGGCGGCGGCGGCAGCAGCGGCCTTGCCCTCGGCAGCAGCGCACTGGAAAAAACGCCGGAAGAGCAGCAGGAAATCCTCGCCAAAATCTACGAGCGCGAGCGCAAATCCTTCTTCCGTCCGGAGATGGTCAACCGTATCGAGATGCTGGGCGGCTTCGTCACCTTCATCCCGCTGGCGCAAGAGGTCATCACCAAACTGGTCAACCGCGAGCTGAAAAACATCAACAGCCGCCTGTCCGACCCGACCGGCGCAAACTTCGGCAGCGTCACGCTGGAAGTTTCGCAGGAAGTCAAGGAACAGCTGGCCAAGGAAGGCTACAAGCCGGATATGGGCGCGCGTCCGCTGGAGAAAGTGGCACGCGAGAAGCTCGGCAACCCGCTGGCTTTCTGGCTGCTCGAAAACGAAGACAAGCTGAAGTCCTTCGCTGCGGCGAATGGCGGCGCGAAACTCTACATCGAAAAACTCGGTGCGGATTTCAACCCCGTCATCAAAGCACCGAAAGAAGAGCTGGTCGCCCTGCCCGCAGCGAAAGCGGACAAGAAGACCGCAGCCGACTTCAATGCCTCTGCCGATGCGGCAACGCCTGCGAAAAAACCGCGCAAGCCCCGCACGCCTTCCAACGATGACGGCGCAAAACCCGCGCGCAAGCGCAAGCCGTCCGGCGGAAACGATTTCAACGCCTGATCATCACGGCTTCGGCCTTGATGTGAAAACTGACAGGGGCTCCGCAAGGAGCCCCTTCTTTTTTGTGCCGACGGCGGCGCTCGCAAACCAAAGAGAGCAGCAACCCGCGCAGATGGCGCGGGACAGCCGAAGACAGACTTGCATGAAAAAGGCGTCTTAGCGCGGGCCGCCGGGGGCGCCGTTTTTTTTGCCGGGGGTTTTTGGGGGGGTTTTTTTTTTCTCAGCGTCCGCCGGGGGGGGGTGCGCGGGGGGGGGGGGCGCGGGTGGCCGCGCGCC
>DQGU01000230.1:0-9414 GCA_003524565.1 Rhodospirillaceae bacterium | reverse complement strand
AAGGACCCCCTTCTTTTTTGCCCCGCCCCAAACAAAGAACGCCCCGCGCACAAAGAGCGGGGCGTTTTTTGTGATAACGGAAAAGGCGTTCTAGCGGCGGCCTTGCGGGCCGCGATTTTTGCCGCGCGGCTTATTGTCGTCAGGTTTATTTTTATCCTGCGCGGCTTTATCGGCGTTATCGGCTGGCGCACCATTTGGCGCATCATTCGCCGGCGGCGGCAGGTCGGGCGTGTCTTTGGGCGCGGGCAGGCTGTTGCCGTTGGCCGCGTCTTTGGTTTTGAATTTCTGCAGACGATAGGCGCTCCAGCCGAACATGCCGCCCGGCACGATAATCGCGACAATCAGAATGCCGATTTCCTTGGGCTGGCGCAAATCGCGCACCGTATGCACCGCCGTGCCGCCGACGTCGCGCAAGCTAAGCCCGCGCAAGCCGCGCATGGCATCGTTGAATTTCTGTTTCAGTGGTTTTTTGCCAAGGGGTTTTTTGCCAGAGGATTTTTCGCCTGAGGGTTTTTTATTGGGATTTTTGTTGTTATCCGGCTTACCGCCCGCAGGCGGCACATCGTCATTCGCCGCAGGATGCTGCGGGTGGTTGTTTTTATTGTTCTTGCGGAAAAAGGGCATGATAGATGCGTCACCTGATTTTTATCAATTACATAACATGCGAATCTGCCGCAAAGCAACAGAAACCCGCCGCTGCCGCGTGCGGCACAAGTCAAACCCTTGTCAAAATTGAACGATTTGCACGCAAAAGGCCGCGCCTTCAATACCCCGGTTTCGGCCCGCTGCGGCCTTTGATGCTGCCGTAGGGCGATGACGGCGGGCGCGGGCGTGTGTACGGATAGTAATCCGCATAGGGATTTTTCTTTTCCGGCAGCTGCATTTTGGGCGGCGGCAACGACGGCAATTTCGGCCGCGGCGGCGATTGCAGCGCCTTGATGGCGTCTACCTGTTTGCTGAGCTGCGCGAGCGTATAAACGCGCTGATAGCTGACGCCGCGTTTGGCGCGCATTTCCTGCGTGCGTTCGGGGTAGGTGCGCTCGAACATCACCTGATACAAAAATTCGCTGAGCGCATAATCGCGGTCCGTGTTTTGCACGAACATACCGCCAAGGCCTTTATGCGGCGCAATGCGTTTTGACAGCCTTTGCGGGCGTATATCCCGCGCCGAAACGATATCAAGGTCGAGCAGCGTTTTGGCCAGCAGCGGATGTTTCGCCCCCAGATAATCCGTCACCTCTATGCCGCGGAAATCCGCCCCCGCCGTTTTCATTTCACGCAGCGTTTGCACGACGTCCTCCGGCACTTCACGCAGCGCGCAGCGGGTTTTCAGATAACGTAAAATATCTTCGCTATCGTCCGCATCAGGCACGAAAGCGCCACTGCGCAGGGCGGCGCGCAGCGTATCAAAGCGTTTCGGGCTGAGGAAATGATACAGGCCTTTGTCTTCAAACTGCCGCGCCTGCGCCTGTTTGTTGAAAGCGCCGCGCAAGGCGTCCGTCGGTGCGGCAGCGGCCAGCGATTCCAAAAGCGTAGGGGTAAAAGCCGCCGCGCCAAAAAAGCCCGTTTGCAAAAGCGTTTCGTCCATGTGCGCGACGGCATCGCCATGGCGCGGCGCCTGACGCGTGTGCAAATCGGTATAGCGGCGCGCTTCGTCCGGCGTGACGTCGCTGTCCTTGCCGCAAATGACTTTGGCCGCGGCGGCGAAGGCCGCGCGCTGGCGCTGCGCCGCATCAGGCGACTGTTCGATACTGAAATCGCCCTGCGTCAGCTGCGTTTGCGCAAAACACCAGCTGTGCAGCATCACATCACGCAACGAAGCCGTATCGCCGCCCAGAACGCCGCGCGCATCCAGCGCGGTGACCAGCGTATAAAAATCCTCGACCTTGCCGGAAAGTGTTTCCAGCGCCAGCGGCTGCACATTGACGCCCGCCGCGCGCACATCGTCGATGATGCCAAGAACCACCGCGGCATCCAGCCCCGCCGCCGATGTCGCGGCCAGATGCCGGAAAAGCGGCGCAAGGTCAACGCCGTCCACACCGCCGGATGTCTGGTGCAGAATATCGCGTGCCTCTGCCGTGTTTTTACGCCGCGCGGCACGCACGCCGAATTGCACAATCGCCAAATCCAGCGCCGCCGTTTCCTGCGGATTTGCATGGCCGAGCTTGGCATTTTCGGCCAGCAGACGCTTGTCCATCGCAATCGCCGTGCGCGCGTCATAGTTTTCTGTATCCACGCGGTCGAGGCGCATGCCGCCTTCTGCCAGAATGGATTTGAACGGCGCGATGACCTCTTTGAGCGCCGCGGCGGCAATCGTCAGTTGCTCTTTGTCAAAGCGCGCGCCATGCGTGACCAGCAGCTGCACCGTCGCGCGGTCCTGCTGCTGCACGGCCAGATAAAGATGAAACCAGTCCGGTTTGAAATCGGTATTGTGCCAGAACGTATGGTCGAACAAACCCCGCGCCGCATCCACGTCTTTGCGCAAAACCGCACGCGTCAGCGCGTCCGACCACTTGCCTGCGTCCAGCGGGCGGTCGGAATCCGAATAAAAACCATAGTCATACGGCCACATATAATGCATCGCGGTCGTGTTCCGGCGCCCTTGGCGCATGGGGTGAAGCAGGAACATCAGCCCCTGAATCACCTTGGTTTATTTAAGGAAATTCAATATACCCCGCGCGGCGGCGCAGGGTCAACGGCGGATGCAGGCAAAAGCGCATTTATTGCGCATTGCATCAATCACTTAGGGGGGATTTACGCTGAAAATCAGGCGTAGCTTTGCAACATGCTGCGCAGCTGGCGCGTGGTGGTTTCCACACGGTCGGCTTCGCGCCCGATGGTTTCCACGCGGCGGGCGAGGTCGCCCTCGCTGCCCGCTTCCTGTCCGGCCAGTATGGCGGCCTGAAACAGGTAAACTTCGGCCTGCTGTTCCAGATTGGTCAGCAGCTTTTCGCCGGATTTAAGGGTGGCGGGGTTCGGCTTCGCGCCGGTTTCGGTCATGTCGCGGATGGTGGAGATAAAGGCTTCGGCAGCGGCAAGCTGCTTGTTCGGCTTGGCGGCGGCGAAGGCCGTTCTCAGCTTGCTATCGGCTGACATCACCTGATCCGTCATTCCGCACACCTCCGGCTTGAATACACAAAAAATGCCTGAAAACCCTACATTTCCAAGCTATCAGGACTTGGTTAACGGAAGGTGAACAAACAGGCTGTTTTGCCAATGTTTTCGCGGGTTTTTTGCGATTTTTCCGGCGAATGTGGCCGCCGTCAGGGCGCAGAGGGGGGCTTGGGCGGGGGCGGGCTGTTTTTGTTCGCGCTTTTTTGCCGGTTTTGCTCATGGCGGCGCATTTCGGCGTCTTCACGCTCTTTGCGCAGCATCCATTCGCGGATGCGCAATTCCACAAAGTATTCCGCCGAATCCTTGGGCGGGCTTGGCAAAATCATCGAATGAAGGGTGCTGCGCTGGCGCGTTTCGCGGAATTCGCTGCAAAGGTCGCGCGCAGGCCCCGCCCCCTTGGGCGTGACCGCACGGATAAAATCCTGCAGCGGCCGCGTCAGGCGCGGCGGCGGGCTTGGGTCATCAGGGCCGGTATTCGGTTTCATGGGTTTATTCTAGCGGGCGGTCGGCCAGCCCTGCAACAGGCAATAAAGCGTGAGGCCATCCATCAAATTCTTGCGCGCCTTGCCGCGGCGCAGGCGTCTGTCCAAATCCTGCTGGCGGCAGCTGGCACCGAAAACCAGAATGTCGATAATCATCGCATGGCTGATTTTTTCGCGGTGGCATTGCTTTGTCCACTCGATATACCCGTGCACCAGCCGCACATGCGCCGCGCCGTGGCCAGAAGCCGCGGGTCGAGCGATACGCCGTTTGGCATTCTGAACCACTCCACGTCCAAGGCTCCCTTCACTTGCGTCCCTTTTATCCGGCATGTGCCGCCCCTTGCGGCACGGCGCTGTTTCAGGCCGCACCGGTTTGGCATACCGGACGAATCTTGTTGCGATTGATATTGCGATATACGCAATTACATGTCCAGCGGAATTTCCGTTTTCTTATTTATTTATAAAATACAGAGACATTTTGTAATATTAACGCTGTTTATAAATTGCGCTTTTCACAAATAAATAAATGCGCTAGTGTCAATTCATGACCCGTTTACATGACAAGATTCGTGAAGCCCTTGAAAACAACCCGCAGCTGACCCAGCGCGGGCTGGCGGCGCGGATGGGGCTCGACCCCGCCGCGGTGAACCGCATGCTTTACGGCCGCCGCGGTATCATGGCGGAGGAAATTCCGATTATCGAAGACTACCTCGGCCTGAAACTTACCCAGACGCCCCCGCCCGCCGCGCATACTACGCCGCAAACAATGCCCGAAAGCCTGCCGCCCCTGCCCGTGCGCAGCATGCAGGGCGACAGCGCCCCCATCGACTGGGTCGCGCGCCACCCTGCGCAGGCGGGCATTCAGGCAGCCTTTGCCATCTATGCCGAGAATGAAAACATGGCGCCACGTTACTTGCGCGGTGAAACCGTTTATGTGCACCCGCACCGCCCGCCCGCCCCGCCGCAGGATGTGGTGTTGCTGGCACCATCGGGCGCGATGACACTATGCCGCCTGCTGGATAACGCAGGCGATACGCTGCGCGTCGCCTTTTTCAACCCGCCGCGCGAAGAAACCCTGCCCCGCGCCAGCTACGCCGCCATATATACTGTCGTCGGCCGCGGCTGAAACATCGCCGCCCAAGGCCGCACAAACAAAAACCCCGCAGCGTTTGGCCGCGGGGTTTTTTATTTTATCTGCGCTGAAGTTTTTTTATTTGCGCTGCGCGCGGGCTTTGCGGCGCGCTTCGGCCGCTGCTTTGCGCATGGGGTCCAGTTCTTCTTTTTTCGCAGGCGCAGGTGCGGGCGTATCTGCTTTTTCAGCGGCTTTGGGTGCGGCGTCTTTTTTGGCGCCGCTGTTAAATTCGCCCGCTGCAGGTTTTTCACCCAGCGCCGGCGCGCTTTGCGGTGCGGGGCGTACATCGGCGGTATAGCTGTCATCCAGCGGTTTATAGAACGGCTTGCGCGTTTTGGAATCGGCATTGTCATTCGCCGCCGCGCCTTCGCGCAGTTTGTTGCGGCAGAGAAGTGCCGTCGCAATGCCCGCCGGAATAGCCAGCGCAACAAGCGCCGCCGCGCCGTAAACAGCCGCAGCTGCACCAATGCCGACAGTGGCCGCCGCCGCCGTCAGCGTGCCCAGCGTTGATGAAACCACACCCGCAGGAATAATCGCCGCGCCTGCGGCCTGTGCCGCGGCAAGGCCGCCCACAACCGCGCCCGTGCCAGCGGCCGTAAAGCCGAGCCATTTACCCGCGCCCAGCGCCGCATTTTTCACGCGCGTGACAACACGGGCGAGGCGTTTTTTGAGTGTGCCGTTTTTCTGGTGGTCAACCCATTCCGCTTCGCGGTCACGGATGAAATTGCGCACCGGCATCGAATTCGCGCCTTCTTTCCAGCTTTTCCAGCTGCGCAGGCCGAAATAACCCGTCGCGGCAATGGCGCCCACGGAAACCCAGGTCGTCATCACAGGCGTCAGCAGAAAAACAGCCGCCGCGCCCGCGCCGTATTTCGCCGCGGAAATCCAGCGGTCTTGCGGCGATACACGCGCCTTGCGGTCGCTTTCGCTCGGGCGGACAGCACGGAAGGCGTTATAACCCGCCATGCCCGCAAGCCCCGCCACAGCCACCGGCAGATAGGCCAGTACAAAACCGATTTGCTGCGTAATCAGATATGTCGCGCCCGCAGATACACCCGTACCCGCGCCCGAAGACACCAGCGGCTTTTGCTGTTTGGTTGCAAAAATGCCTTTGGTCTTTTGCATGAAGTACCAAAGTTTGCCGGGGGATTTACCTTCGTAGCTGACGGTCATCTGAATTGCCTTTTCTGTTATGCCTGCCGCATGGATGCGGCCGGAGGGCGGCGCGCGGCGAATCTTTTTCTCTTGTAAAATCAAGGCTCAGTATATTGCCATAATAGTCAAAGTCAAAGGGTTTTTACCCTAAAAATTCTGTTTATTTATAAACACTTACTGCCGCGGCGGGCGCGGGCGCAACTGGATGACTTTGAGCGGGACGATATCGCGCTGAAGCACACCCTGCGCCGCGATTTTTTCCTGTGCAGCCGCCGCTGCGGCCTGATGGCGCGCCTGAACGGCATTCATGAAACAAACAAATTCCCGCGGCGGGAGATTTTCACGCGCAAGGCTTTCGGCGGTTTCGCCTTTTTTGTTTTGCGCATCCATATTCGCGCCCGCCGTGACAAGGCGGCAGGCCGCCCAGCCATGGCCTGCGCGCGCGGCCTTCATCAGCGCGGTATCGTCCATGTAATCGCGCGCATTCATATCCGCGCCTTGCAGCAAAAGCTTTTCGGTCGCGCCGCTCAGCATCTTCGCGCAGGCGAACATCAACGGCGTTTCGCCCGTGGCCGCCGAGACGTCATGCCGCGCACCGTGATGCAGCAAAAGCGCCGCGTGTTCTTCAAACCCGTTTTCAAGCGCGTACAACAGCGCGTTCTTGCCCGCGCCATCGGCGGCATCGATGCGGTTTTTATTTTTCTGGATTTCTTTTTGCAAGGCCGGCATGTCGCCATACGCCGCGGCGGTCAAAAGCGCCTGCGCCGGTTCCTGCGCGCGCGGTTTGAACGCGCCCCTCAGCATCAGGGCGCCCTCTTGCGTATGCTGAGCGGCGGCAAAAGCGCGACGGGTCTTTGCACCACGCTTTGGCGCGCAGCAACGATTCCACGCGCGAAGGACAGCAAATCGGCCGCACCCTGTGCGCGCAGAATATCAAAAACATTTTCGCCGCTGCGGCGCATCAGCGCCGTATCGGCCCCCGCCTCCAGCAGCACGCCGAGCGCGTTTTTCCGGCGGCTTTCCGCGGCAATCATCAGCGGCGTTTCGCCGCTGGCGGAGCGCGCGTCAACCTCTGCCCCGTGCGCGATCAAAAACCCCGCACATTCCGCATGGCCGTAAAGCGCCGCCCAGTGCAGCGGCGTCCAGCCTTCGCCGTCGCGCGCCACGACGCGCGCGCGCAAATCGTCAAACGCCATCATGCCCGCCAAATCGCCCTGCGCAATCAGGTTGGTGAATTTGTCATCCGCGCTCAAGGCTGCATCGTCATTCGCGGCATCTGCGGGCGAGATGGTCATCCCCCGCCCTCGAGCCGTGACAACAGCTGCGGGTTATTGCCCAGCGTTTTATGCACGGGGCATTTATTGGCGATTTCCAAAAGCCGCGTGCGCTGTTCGGCATCCAGATTGCCCTCGAGCGTGATGTCGCGCGTGATGACGTCGATAACGGCATTGCCCATGTCGTCTTCGCGTTTATGCGTCAGGCGCACGGAGACTTTGTCAAGTTCCCAGCCCTTGCGCTCCGCATACATACGGATGGTAATGCTGGTGCAGCTGCCGAGGGCGGCGAGCAAAAGCTCGTACGGCGTCGGGCCTTTATCCTGCCCGCCTTTCTCGACAGAGGCGTCGGACAGGAAATGATGCGTCTTGCCCTGCACGTTTTGCACAAAATTGCCATCGCCGCTGTCCGCAACCGTGACTTCCGTCATACCGTCCGCCATGTGAAACCCCTTTCATGGATACCGTGAGAATGTAGATAGAATGCGCGCGCTATCAGCCGCCGTTTTTAGGCGCGCCATTTTTGGGCGGCGCATTTTTCTTGGAGGCATCGCCCGCACCATTTTGCGGCTTGTCTTCCAGCGCGTCGTGGATTTTATCTTCGATAGCATGCGCGCCTTGTTTCGCGCGCACCGCCGCCCAGCGGCCGAAGGTTTTCAACATGGAGGCGGCTTTGCCTTCGCTTTGCGGGGCGTCCGTTTTGGCGGGCTCTTCCGGCTTTTGCGGCGCGGCGGCGGCATCGGCCTTCGCCTGCGCTTCGGCGGCTTTGCGGGCGGCTTCGGCGGCGCGTTTTTCTTCACGTTCGCGCTTCACCTGCGCGGCGCGTTCCTGCCAGGCGCGTTTCAGCTCGTTCGCCTTCATCTCCATGTATTTGTTTTTGACGATTTCCTGCACATCGCCCATGTAGTCGGTCTTGATTTTAAGACCTTCGCGGCGCGCGAAAAAACCAAAACCCGCCGCCGCGCCCAGCGATGCCGCCGCAATGCCGCCCGCAATCAAAAGCGTCGGCGCCATGACTGCACCCGCGATACCCGCGCCAATCGCCGCAATGCCGCCCAGCGTGAAGGCCGCCGCGCGTTTCAAACAGCCGCGAATGCCGGCATGGGTTTTCACCATGTCCTTCACGGTATTGATAATCCATTTATTGGTGGGCAGCAGCGCGGAATGCGGGTCGATTTCCGGCAACATCATACGCGCAAGACGCGTATCGGGGTTCAGCGGCTTTTGCACATCTGCGGTCGGCACGGGCATTCTCCCATCCTGCATTGTGGAATCGATTTTAATTTAAGGGCACAAAATTCAGGCCACAGACTAGCATTTTTTCATAGCATGGGAAAGCCTTTGCGGCCTTGATAGAACAAGGACTTAGGACTTTGGTCCGGCAATATTCTTGCGCGCAGGCGGTGTTTCGTTCTTACCCGCAGGCACGTCTGCCGCTGGTGCGGGGGCGGCATCTTTTGCAGCGGCGGCGTTAAACCCGTCATTGGCCGGCGGCGTCGCCGTTACTGTTGCCCTCGCCGCGCCCGTCTCCGGCGTTGCTTGCGGCGTTGCGGCGGGGGGTTCTTCTGCGGCTTGCTGTGCTTCCGCCGCTGCCAGCGCCGCCGCCTTTGCGCGTTTTTTTTCGCGCATGTGACGAATACCCGTGATACCGAAATAAAGCCCGCTGACACCCGAGACCAGATAGCTGGTCGCGGTCACCGCCGCGACCGTGATAAGTCCGCCCAGCGCAACGACAGGCAAAACCAGAATTTGCGTCGCCAGTGCCGCCACCCCCAGCACCAGCGAAATCGCCGCGCCGCCAACGGCAATGCCGCCCAGCACGTTGTCTTGCTGTCCTGTGGTCAGTTTTTGTGTCATCTTCCACGCGCGGCTGTTCAGAAACCCTTTAACCACAGGCGTTTCCAGCACTTTGCGCACGGCGGGTTTTTCGCACTGGCGTTGCCACCAGTTCGGCCCCTTGTCCGCAGGTTTCGGCGGCAAGGGCTTGCCCGTCACATTCGCGTATATTTTGCGCAGCCGGTACCATGAGCGCGCACCGCCCGCGACAATCCCGTAAGCACCAAGCCCGACAACCGCACCGCAGGCCGCAATGCCCGCCGCCGCCAGCATGAAGGGCGCGGCGACGACGTAGGACACCGCCAGCACGCTGGCAATCACAATCGCGCTCGCCCCGCCCTTGACGGCGAGGGCATGCACCCAGAATTCATGTTCGTGCATCAGCTCTTTGGCGAAGGCCTTGGTCATGCGCCAGCGGCGA
>DQGU01000156.1 GCA_003524565.1 Rhodospirillaceae bacterium | reverse complement strand
AGCTGCGCAGTTTGCGGCTGTGCAGGCGTCCGGCGCCCATAGCGCGGATTTTTTCCATGGTGGCGATGCCGATTTTCAAATGCTGGTCCACACGCTCGCGGTAAAATCTGTCGGCCATGCCCGGCAATTTCAACTGGCCGTGCAGTGGCTTGTCCGACACACAAAGCAGCGTACCGTAAGGCACGCGGAAGCGGAAACCGTTGGTGGCAATCGTCGCGGATTCCATGTCGAGTGCAACGGCGCGGCACTGGCTGAGGCGCAGCACAGGGACGCTTTGTTCCCACAGCTCCCAGTTACGGTCGCTGACGGTTGCAACCGTACCCGTGCGCATGATTTTCTTGAGGTCGTAATCCTTGAGCCCCGAAATCTGCGACACGGATTTTTCAAGCGCGACCTGCACTTCCGACAGCGCCGGAATAGGCACCCACAGCGGCACGGCATCGTCCAGAACTTTGTCATCGCGCATGTAGGCGTGGGCAAGAACGTAATCGCCGAGCTTCTGCGAATTGCGCAGCCCCGCGCAGTGCCCCAGCATCAGCCAGGTGTGGGAGCGCAAAACGGCAACGTGGTCGGTAATCGTTTTCGCATTCGACGGGCCGACGCCGATGTTAATCAGCGTGATGCCCGTGCCGTCCGCGCGCTTCAGGTGATAGGCGGGCATCTGCGGCAGGCGCGGCGGTTTTTGCCCCGTGCCTGCGGGCACTTCGGGCAGGTTGGCGTTATAGGTGACGACGTTGCCCGGCTCGACAAACGCGACGTATTCAAGGCGGCGTTCATCGATAACCTCGCCCTCCTGCGCGCGCGCCATCATGGCATGCGCATCGCGGACGAATTCATCGACGTAGAATTGGTAGTTGGTGAACAGAATGAATTTCTGGAAGTGCTCCGCCGACGTGCCCGTGTAATGCTTCAGGCGTTGCAGGCTAAGGTCCATGCGCGGTGCGGTGAAAAGCGCGAGCGGCGCGGGCTCCCCCTCCTTCACCGTATGCGTGCCGTCTGGAATGGTATCGTCCATATTGGCAAGGTCGGGCTGGTCGAAAATCTGCGGCAGGCGCGCGATTTGCTCCACCGTCAAATCGGCTTCAAGGTGGAACTGGTCGCCAAGTGCGAAGTGGAGCGGGATGGGCGTTTCGCTGACGCCGACTTCCAGCTCCGCTTCCGGATGGTTTTTCAACAAAAGCGTGAACTGGTCCATGTAATAGGTATGATAAAGGTCGGGGCGCGTCAGCGTGGTGCGGTAAGTACCGGGGCGCGACAGAAAGCCATACGACAGGCGGTTATCGACGCTGGGCCCGCGTGTGGTGGTGATTTCGATATAGGGGTAATGCGCACGCACGCGGTCTTCGTCCCCATGGCCTTTCGAGAACTGTTCAAACGTATGACGCAGATAGGCAACGTTATGATTGTAGATTTCGCGCACCCAGTTCAGCGCCTTCGCGGGGTCGTTGAAGCTGCGCGTGGTCATCAGACCGTCGCGGATGGGGGATGGCGCTTTGTTTCCGATAAGCACGAGAAAGAACCTCTTCAGTTAAAACAGCCGCCGCCGCGGCATCCGGCGACGCGCAAGCTAAACTGCGCAAGTCAGTCGGATGCGGCGTCGAGGCCGACGATGGCGCGGGCATAATCGGCTGCGGCGAAAGGTCGCAGGTCGTCTATGCCCTCCCCTATACCTATAGCATGAACCGGCATCTGAAATCTCTCGGCAAGTGAAACCAGCACGCCGCCTTTGGCTGTGCCGTCCAGTTTTGTGACGATAAGACCGGTTATGGCAACCATTTCCTTGAAAAGCTCCAGCTGGCTATGCGCGTTCTGGCCGACGGTGGCGTCCAGCACCAGCACAATCGCATGCGGCGCGGCAGCATTTTTCTTGCGGATAACGCGCACGATTTTGGACAGCTCCTCCATCAGGTTCGCTTTGTTTTGCAAACGGCCGGCGGTATCCATCATCAAAATATCCGCGCCCTCTGCCTCCGCACGGTCGAGCGCTTCGTAGGCGAGCGCGGCGGCATCCGCCCCCTCGTCCTTTGCCATCACGGGGCAGCCGATACGCTCGCCCCAAACCTTCAGCTGCGCGACGGCCGCGGCGCGGAACGTATCGCCCGCCGCCAGCATGACTTTTTTGCCCTCGCGGGTGAATTGCTGGCCGAGCTTGCCAATCGTCGTCGTCTTGCCCGTACCGTTGACTCCGACCATCAAGATAACAAATGGTTTTGCATCGATGGTGAACAGCGGCTTTTCAACGGGCGTCAGAATTTTTTCGATTTCATCGGCCAGCGCGGTGCGGATTTCTTCGCCCGTGACTTCTTTGTCGAAACGGTTTTTGGCAATCGCCGCCGTCAGCTTCGCCGCCGTTGCAGGGCCGAGGTCGGCGGTAATCAAAAGCTCTTCCAGTTCATCCAGCGCGTTTTGGTCAAGCTTGCGCTTGGTAAAAATATCCGCAATCCCGCCCGCCAGTTTGCCCGACGACAGGCTAAGACCGGATTTAAGCCGCGCGAACCAGCCCTGTTTGGTATCCGGCTTTTCCATCAGCGGTGCGGGCGTTTGCGCGGGCGCGGGTGCGTCAACTTGCGACGCTTCAGCCGCGATATTTTCTTCGGTGGCTTCTTCGGTAATTTCTGCAGCTACTTCTTCTGCCGCCCCTTGCAGCTCATCCGGCGTCACTTCTCCGGCGGGCGTGACATCTGCCGCATTATCTGCAACCTGTTCGGACGCGGCCTCGGTTGCCTGTTCTTCTTTTTTCTTTTTGTTAAAAAACCAAATCATCATTCTTACTTCTTTTTGTCATGCCCGCCCTGCGCGGGCATCCGGGAAACTATCTGTTAAGCGCATATTGCGCCGTATAAATCATCCCAGTTAGGATTCATCTGCTCGATTGCTTTCATTTTTGAAACGCGTGTCCACTTCTTAAGCCTCTTCTCCCTGTGGATAGCCTGCTCCGGGTCGTTGAACACCTCGTAGTAAACAAGCATTTTTATACCATACTTCTTGGTAAAGCCGTCAGCGACACCTTGCTTATGTTCCCACACGCGCCTGACTAAATCAGATGTCACACCGACATAAAATGTACTGTTGCGGGCTTTTGCCATTATATAAACATAGAACTGCTTGTTTGCCATTGGCCTTCCGGATGCCCGCGCAAGGCGGGCATGACTATCTTCTAGAGCACTTTCCCCTTCAGAAGGCCGTCCTCAACCCCCTCCAGCTTCACGCGCACCAGC
>DQGU01000132.1:6837-7078 GCA_003524565.1 Rhodospirillaceae bacterium | reverse complement strand
AATGAATCACGCGCTGCATTACTCCAAACTTAAAAAAGTCATCATCTGTCCCTTCGCCGCCGCCTTGCCGTTCCCCAAGAACATGCTGTTCCCGCTGGCCAAGCGCAAAGACGTCGCGAAAATCGTCTGGGATGACCGCCGTATTGCCTACCGCGACATCATCGACAACGATGGCAAGGTTGAAATGCCCGTTATCAACCCTGAAGAAGACGTCGCGGTTTTGCAATATACCGGCGGCACC
>DQGU01000132.1:571-6467 GCA_003524565.1 Rhodospirillaceae bacterium | reverse complement strand
GCTATTCCATGTTTTTGCGATGACGGTTGTGCTGAATTGCTCCGTGCAGGCGGGCACCAAAATCATCCTGCATCCCAAATTCGATTTGGCGGATGTATTCAAAACGATTAAAAAACACCGCCCGACATTGTTTCCCGCCGTGCCGGCGATTTTCAATGCCATGGCGAACGCGCCGGATGTGGGCAAGTATGATTTTTCCTGCCTGAAATTCTGCATTTCGGGCGGCGCGCCGTTGCCGCTGGATGTGAAGCGTTTGTTTGAAGAAAAAACCCATTCCAAGGCGCTGGCCGAAGGCTATGGCCTGACCGAAACTTCGCCGGGCGCCAGCTTCAACCCCGCCGTGGGCAAGCGCAAGGCAGGCTCCGTCGGTATGCCGGTGCCGGGTACGGTCATCGAAATTATTTGCCGCGAAACGGGCGTCGTTCTGCCTGTGGGCGAGAAGGGCGAAGTTTGCATCAGCGGCCCGCAGGTGATGAAAGGCTATTACAATAAACCCGAAGCGACGGCGGAGGTCATTAAAAACGGCCGCCTGCATACGGGCGACGTCGGGTATCTTGACCACGAGGGGTATCTTTTCCTTGTGGACCGCATCAAGGATTTGATTATCGTGCGCGGCTATAACGTTTATCCGCGCATTGTCGAAGAAGCGATTTACCTGCACAAAGACGTCGAAGAGTGCATCGTCGCCGGCGTGCCCGACCCCGAGCGCGGCGAAACCGTCTGGGCCTGGGTGAAACCCGCGGCAGGCGCGCAGCTGACTGAAGAGGCGCTGATGCAATTCCTGCACGATAAAATTTCCCCCATCGAAATGCCGCGCAAGATTATCCTGCGTGAAAAGCCGCTGCCGAAAACGGCTGTGGGCAAGCTTTCGCGCAAGGATTTGCTTGCCGAAGAAGGCATCGAGCGGAAATAAACCAAAATATATAAACAACGAACGAAGGACGAAAACATGTCGAACGCCCTACGTATGGATGCTGCCGCCGCCCAATCTGAACAAGGTCAGGATTTTGCGGGTCAGGATTTCTTCTGGACACAAAACTATGCCGAAGGCGTGCCTGCGCAGCTGGACGTGCCTTCTGTGCCGCTGTTCAGCCTGCTGGATGACAGCGCGGCGAAATTTCCGGCGCGCCCTGCACTGCGGACACCCTCTGCGGTTTATGATTACGCATCTCTGGCGTCGCTGGCCAACCGTGCGGCGGCGGGGCTGCAGGCGCTGGGCATCGGCAAGGGCGTCAAAGTCGGGCTTTTCATGCCCAATAGCGCCGCGGGTGTGGTGATGTATTTCGCTATTTTGAAATCCGGCGCGACTGTGGTGAATTATAACCCGGTATATGTCGAGCGCGATTTGATGGCGCAGGTCGAAGATAGCGAGACGGATTTTATGGTCACGCTCGATATGCCTGCACTGCGCGACAAGGCGGCGGGCATCATGCAAAAAACCCGCCTTAAACGCCTTATCGTCTGCCCCGCGGCCGAAGATTTGCGCGCCCCCACAATCGCCGACGACATGGACGGCGTTACCTGTTTTGCCAATCTGCTGCAAGTAGGCGATAAGCCGAAGTCTGTCAGTATTGATGCGGACGAAGATATCGCCGTTTTGCAATATACGGGCGGTACGACCGGCGTGCCCAAGGGCGCGATGCTGACGCATAAAAACCTCTATGCCAATGCCCTGCAAATGAGCCATTGGTATCACGCGGCCGTTGAGGGCGAGGACAGCATGGTTGTCGTCCTGCCTCTGTTTCATGTATTTGCGATGACGGTTGCCATGAACATGCCGCTGATGAAGGGCATGCAAATGTTGCTTCAGCCGCAGTTCGGCGTATCCGAAGTGCTGGGTCTTATCCGCGATTACCGTCCGGCCTATATGGCAGGTGTGCCGACGATGTATATCGCGCTCGCCAATGACGGCCGCGCGGCGGAGCATGATTTCAGCTGCTTGAAATTTTGCCTCTCCGGCGGCGCGCCGCTGCCTGC
Source organism: Rhodospirillaceae bacterium (assembly GCA_003524565.1). Taxonomy (GTDB): domain Bacteria; phylum Pseudomonadota; class Alphaproteobacteria; order Micavibrionales; family UBA2020; genus UBA2020. Next base: position 4,490 of record DQGU01000132.1, on the reverse strand, counting down.
GGATGTAAAGCGCGTGTTTGAAGAGCGCACGCGCGTGCGCCTGCTGGCGGAAGGCTATGGCCTGACCGAGTTTTCGCCCGTGGCGACGTGCAACCCGCATACCAAAAAAGCCCGCGCGGGCTCTATCGGTCTGCCTATTCCGGGTACGGTTGTCGAAATTGTCAGCCTTGAAGACGGCAAGACTGTTTTGGCGGCCAAGGAAAAAGGCGAGGTTGTTGTCACGGGCCCGCAGATGATGAAGGGCTATTACAAACGCGACGCCGAAACTGCCGCGGTCATTAAAAACGGCCGCCTGCATACGGGCGATGTCGGTTATATGGATGCCGACGGTTTTGTGTATCTGGTGGACCGCGTAAAAGACCTTGTGCTGGTCGGAGGCTTTAACGTCTATCCGCGTCATGTGGAGGAAGTTATTTACACCCACCCCGCGGTCGAGGAATGTATCGTTGCGGGCGTACCCGACAAGCTGCGTGGCGAGGCCGTGCAGGCATGGGTCAAGCTGCGCGCGGGCGAATCCGTCAGCGTCGATACGCTGAAAACGTTTCTGAAAGACAAATTATCCCCCACCGAAATGCCCAAGAAAATCGTTATCCGCGATTTGCCGCTGCCCAAAACGGCGGTCGGCAAACTGTCGAAAAAAGATTTGCTGGAAGAAGAGGGGATTGTACGCAGGTAAAGTGGCGGAACTTTCGCCGCCCGCCGCACGTTTGGTTTTATGACGAAAATAAGGAGATAACAAAATGCCGAAAAATGCGATTCTTTATGTGATTGTTCTGGTTCTGGCGGTGGCTGTCGCCATGCTGGTCTATGACCGCACGCAGCAGCCCAAAACCCCGATGGAACGCATGCAGCAAGCCGTCGAGCGCACGGCTGACGACATCAAAGACGCTGCCGAAGAGGCGAGCGAAGAAATCAAAGATGAAATCGACGACCACACGCGTTCGAAATAAACGCGCCCCAGCAAAGCGGGTTATAACAAAAAAGGGCGCCACATGCGGGCGCCCTTTTTTACTATGGCAGGAGATGCTTAACCGCGCAGTGCGCCGCCGGTTTGGGTTTTGACGGCCTCGACGATTTTCTGGCAGACGGCCGTGATTTCTTCGTCCGTCAGCGTTTTTTCGGCGGGTTGCAGCAGGACGGCGACGGCGACGGACTTTTTGCCCGGCTCCACACCTTTGCCCTGATACACGTCGAAAATTTCGGCATGGCTTATCAGTTTCTTTTCCGCGCCGCGAATAGCGCGCAGCAATTTGTCACCCTCGACACCTTCATCAAGAATGAAAGCGAAATCGCGGCTGACCGGCTGGAAGGGCGAGGGGCGCAGCAGTTCTTTCTGCGGACCTTTTTTCTTCGCCTGCGGCAGGCTGGGCAGGAAAATCTCGAACCCGGCGTGGGCTTCGTCGCGCTTCATGGCCGCAAGTACGGCCGGGTGGATTTCGCCAAACCAGGCCAGAACCGTGGGGCCCAGACGCAGCGCGCCGGAGCGGCCCGGATGATACCATTCCGGTGCATCCATGCTGATTTGCAGGTTGGCGGTATTGACGCCGCAGGCCTCCAGCACCGCCAGCGCGTCGGCTTTGGCGTCGTAAACATCCACGCTGCGCGCAGCGCCCGACCAATGGCGGGCACGCGCATCGCCGCTGCGCAGGCCTGAGGCGGTCAGGACTTGCCCTTCCGCCTCAACCGACCAATAACAGTTGCCGATTTCAAACAGCGCGGCATTGCCGATACCGCGGTCGGTATTGCGGCCGGCGGCGGCAATCAGGTTCGGCAAAATGGACGGGCGCATGACAGACAAATCAACGCTGATGGGGTTGGTCAGGGTCAGCGCGGCTTTGTTCTGGCGGCGGTTGACGCCGAACAGCTCGGCCGAGGCTTCGTCAAGAAAAGACCATGTAATGGTTTCGCAAAGTCCGCGGGTCGCCAGCACGCGGCGCGCGATGGTGCCGCGTTTGGCCAGCGGCGACAGGGGCTCCAGCTTCTCGTCTGCCGCGGGGCGTACCGTCACGGCAGGGATGTTGTCATAGCCATTGATGCGCAGGATTTCTTCGACGATATCGGCAGCGCCTTCGACGTCGGCGCGCCAGCTGGGCGTCTTGACGTTCCAGACCTTGCCCGCTTCCGCCACTTCAAACCCAAGGGCGGCGAGGATGGATTTCTGGCGTGCCTCCGCAAGTTCGATACCGCCCAGCAGCTTCAAGCGTTCGGGCGCATAGGCAATCGTGCGGCTGGCGTCGGGCGCTGCGCCCGCGACGGCAACATCGCTGACTTCGCCGCCGCAAATGTCCAAAATCATTTGCGCGGCAATGGCCGCGCCGTCATGGGCGAAGGCGGGGTCGATGCCGCGCTCGAAACGGTAACGCGCGTCGCTGTCGATTTGCAGTTTCTGGCCTGTCATGGCGGTGCGCGTGGTGTCGAACAGCGCAACCTCAAGATAAACATTCTGCGTCGTTTCGGTCACAGACGACGGCACGCCGCCGATGATGCCGCCCAGTCCCAGCACGCCGCTGTCGTCGCAAACGGCGGTCATGCCGTCCTCAAGCGTATAGGTTTTATCGTTGAGCGCGGCCAGCATTTCGCCTGCTTTGGCGGGGCGGACGTGAATATTGCCTTTCAATTTATCCGCATCGAAGACATGCAGCGGACGGTTCATGGCGATGGTCAGGTAATTCGTGATATCGACCAGCGCGGAAATCGGGTTTTGCCCCACGGATTTCAGGCGTTTTTGCAGCCATTCGGGCGAAGGGCCGTTTTTGACGCCGCGGATATAACGCCCGATGAAAAGCGGGCATGCTTTGGTGTCTGCAATCGAAACTTTTACCGGATTTTCAAACGTCGGCGTCAGTTTGGGCAGTGAAAGCGGGCGCAGCGTGCCAAGGCCGGCGGCGGCAAGGTCGCGCGCGATGCCGTAAATGCCCGCGCAATCGCCGCGGTTCGGCGTCAGGTTGATTTCAATCACAGGGTCATCAAGGCCGAGGGCGGCTGCGGCATCGCTGCCAGTGGCGGCGGTATCGGGCAGCTCGATAATGCCGTTATGTTCTTCGGACAGCAGCAATTCACGCTCCGAACACATCATGCCGTTCGATTCCTGCCCGCGGATAACACCTTTTTTAAGTGTCAGGTCGCTACCGGGGATATAGCTGCCGACGGGGGCGAATACGCCTTTCAGCCCCGCGCGCGCGTTGGGCGCGCCGCAAACTACGTTCAGCTTTTCCTTGCCCGTATCGACCACAAGGCATTGCAGCTTGTCGGCGTCGGGGTGTTTCGCGGCCGATACGACATGGCCGACGACGAAGCCTTTCAGCGTTTCGGCGGGGTTGTCGATACCTTCGACCTCAAGGCCGATGGCGGTCAGCTTGTCGGTGATTTCCGAAAGCGTCGCAGGCGTGTCGAGGAAGTCTTTAAGCCAGGAGAGGGTGAATTTCATGTGTGTAAACTCTATCCGTATATCTGTCTAATCTGTTGCTTAACCAAGCGCCTTGTTGGGCTGCTCCAGCGGGCCGAAGCCGTAGTGTTTGAGCCAGCGCAGGTCGGATTCAAAGAAAGTGCGCAGGTCGGGGATGCCGTATTTCAGCATCGCCACGCGCTCGATACCCATGCCGAAGGCAAAGCCTTGGTATTCGTCGGGGTCGATGCCGCAGTTTTTAAGAACATTCGGGTGCACCATGCCGCAGCCGAGGATTTCCAGCCAGCTGGAACCCGCGCCGATTTTCAGCTCGCCCTTGTCGCGGCTGCAGCCGATATCCATTTCGGCGGATGGTTCGGTGAAGGGGAAAAAGCTCGGGCGGAAACGCGTAGGCAGGTCATCGACTTCGAAAAAGCGTTTGCAGAATTCAATCAGGCAGCCCTTCAGATGCCCCATGTGCGCGGCCTTGTCGATGAGCAGGCCTTCCATCTGGTGGAACATCGGCGTGTGCGT
>DQGU01000132.1:0-230 GCA_003524565.1 Rhodospirillaceae bacterium | reverse complement strand
GCACGGTCGATGTATGCGTGCGCAAAAGACGTTTCGCCGCATCGCCCGTCTTGCCCGCGACGTCGGGCAGATAGAAGGTGTCGTGCATCTGGCGGGCGGGGTGTTCGGGCGGGAAGTTAAGCGCGGTGAAGTTGTGGAAATCGTCTTCAATCTCCGGCCCTTCGGCAACGCTGAACCCCATATCGGCGAAGATGGTAATCATCTCTTCGATGGTCTGGCTGATGGGGTGG
>DQGU01000041.1 GCA_003524565.1 Rhodospirillaceae bacterium | reverse complement strand
ATACCGGCCTGCGCCGGTATGACAGGATGCGCCCATCTCTGTGGAATAATTGCAAAACTTCAACGCAGACTTGCAGGCACTACGCGCTGGCTTCGTCTTCGGATTCATCGTCCGTGATTTTGACGGCGCGGACCTTGTCGATGCGGCGGCCGTCCATTTTTTCGACATGCAGGGCATAGCCGCACCACGGCATGCTGTCGCCCTGCTGCGGGAAACGGCCAAGCTCGTGCAACACCAGCCCCGCGATGGTGGCGAAACGTCCGTCGGGTTCGTAATCCACGTTCAGGCGCGTGCGCACATCGTAAATCGACGTCATGCCGTCAATCAGATAGCTGCCGTCTTCTTGCGGGGCAATCAGCTGTTCGTCCGGCGCGTCCATGTCGGGGAATTCGCCCGCGATGGCTTCGAGCAAATCAACGTGCGTGACCACACCTTCGACACTGCCGAATTCATCAATAACCACGGCGATTTCCACCGGCTGCTTGCGGAAGATTTCCAAAAGTTCCAGCACCGAAGTGCGCTTTTGCACAAGCAAAGGCTCATGCAAAATCTTCGACGTCAGCGCATGGGTTTCGGTATTCAGGCAGGCGACAAGAAAATCGTCGCGGCGCAAAATGCCCATGACGTTGTCCATTTCACCATCCGCCACCAGAATGTGGGAGCGGTTCATGGCCTTCACCTCCGCGAAAATCTCTTCGCTGGTGTCCTGAATGTCGATGTATTCAAGGTCGATACGCGGGGTCATAATGGTATGCACCGGGCGCGCCGACAGGTTCAAAACGCCGCGCAGCAGGTCTTTTTCGGCATCGGACAAAACACTGGCCTTGCCGGCTTCCTGCAGCAAAACGCCCGCTTCCTGCATATCGCCATGGCCGCTTTCAGCCGCAGGCTTCGCGCCCAGAAGACGCAGGATGGCATCCGCCGTGCGTGCCTTGACGTTGGTATCTTCCGTCACGCGTTTTTTCAGACGCGCCTGCGCGAACTGGTTGATGGCCTCGATACCCACAGAAAAACCGATAGCGGCATAGAGATAGCCCTTCGGTATCGTCGCGCCGAGACCTTCGGCCACCAGCGCAAAGCCGACCATCAAGAGGAAGCCGAGGCAAAGCATCACCACCGTCGGGTGCGCGTTCACGAAATTCGACAGCGGACGCGCCGTCAAAATCATAATGACCATCGCAATCGCAACCGCCAGCACCATCATGGACAGGTGGTCGGTCATGCCGACCGCGGTAATCACGCTATCGAGCGAGAAAACAGCGTCCAGCACAAGGATTTGCGCAATCACCATCCAGAATTTGGCTTTGTAGCGGCTGTCACCCTCTTTGTGGCCGCGGCCTTCCAGACGGCCGTGGATTTCCATCGTCGCCTTGAACAAAAGGAAAAAGCCGCCGCCCAGCAAAATAAGGTCGCGCCCCGAAAACGGGTGGTCGCCGATATGAAACAGCGGCGCCGTCAGCTTGACCATCCACGAAATGGCCATCAGCAGCATCACGCGCATCACAAGCGCGAGCGCAAGGCCGAGCGTACGCGCTTTGTCGCGCTGGCGGGCGGGAAGTTTATCCGCGAGAATGGCGATGAAAACGAGGTTGTCGATGCCAAGGACAAGTTCAAGAAGAACAAGCGTCAAAAAGCCTGCCCAGGCCGTAGGTTCAAGAACCCATGCGAAATCTAACATTTCATGCGGCTTTCATTTAGGTGAAAGCCCTATCGCCTTCCGTTTTGTTAAACCTTTTCGACCTGGCTGAAATCCAGCTCAACCGGCGTGGAGCGGCCGAAGATAGAAACAAGAACTTTAAGACGGGATTTGCCTTCATCCACTTCCTCAACCGTACCGTTGAAGGAATTGAAGGGCCCGTCGCAAACCTTGACCTGCTCGCCGATGTCGTAGGACACGGACGGACGCGGACGTTCTGCCCCGTCGGTCATTTGCTTGATAAGGCGCTGCGCTTCCGTCTCGGAAATCGGCTGGGGCTTGGTGCCCGCCGCGCCGAGGAAGCCGGTCACTTTCGGCGTGTTTTTGACAAGGTGCCAGGCTTCGTCGTTCATGTCCATTTTGACAAGGACGTAGCCGGGGAAGAATTTGCGTTCTGCGTTGACCTTCTGGCCGCGGCGCATCTCGACGACTTCTTCGGTCGGCACCATCACTTCCTCGATAGATTCGGAAAGGCCGCGTTTTTGTGCGGTTTCGAGGATGGAGGCAGCGACTTTCTTTTCAAAGCCGGAGTAAACATGCAGAACGTACCAACGGATGGCCATGATGTTGCGATATCCTTTAATTAAATCCCGAAGCGTTAAACCCGTGCGTTACCTGACAATCTTAGTGGCCGAAACCGAGGATGAATTCGACGCCGGAAGAAATCATCCAGTCCGCGAACATCAGCAGCAGCGAGAAGAAAACCACCATCAGAAAAACCACGAACGTCGTGGTCGTCGTTTCCTTGCGCGACGGCCAGGTGACTTTTTGTGCTTCCTGTTTGACTTCGCGCCCGAATTGAACGAGTTGTTTCGCCATGGTTTTAAATACCTGCCTGTTGTGCCGATATGCCAGCCTGATAACGCGGTCGCCCGCGCCCCCGCCTACTGCGGAGAGTTTATCTATCGTTACTGGCGAAAAAGAAGGATGGCAGGAGCGGAGGGACTCGAACCCACAACACCCGGTTTTGGAGACCGGTACTCTACCAATTGAGCTACGCTCCTAGAGCCTGTCCTTCATTGCGCCGTCTTCCTCCCGCGACCCCTCGTTTCCGGAGGCCGGATTTGCGAGTTTTCATCATGGGGGGAAAATAACGATGGGTGATATATAATCCCGCCTGCGCGTTTTTGCAAAGGGAAAATGAAGCATAATACGCAAAAACCGCGCCCCGCCGCCTTGCTGGCTTTGGCGCCCCGCCGTCTCCCCCTTCTGCCCGCGCGCCCTCCGCGAGTCGCCTTCAGCGCTTTCGCGGAAGCGCACAAAGAGAAAAGCAGCCATCACGCTGATATTTATTACTTTTCTTGACTTTTGTACATCTTATGAAAAATTTAACGTAAAATAACCTATCTCATCACCTTGCGGAGTTTCAGAAATGCCCCGTGCGCTTCATCTTGCCTTCGCCGCCACGGCTGCCGCCGCCCTGCTGACGGGCTGCGATATGCGCAACAACGACATCGGCCCCACCGCCGAGCGGGACGAGCTGAAAGGCAGCACCCTGCAAGAACAGGTTTTCACCGGCGGGCCGCAGCAGGCGCATACCACCCTCTCCGCCCGTTTTTTGAAACCCGGCCAGCGGTACTATGCGCAAGGTTCCCTGACCATCGAGGGTGACATTCCGGAAAAAACGAGCATTACCGTCCAACATGGCGAACTGACCGTCAAAGGAAATGTCGGCAAGGAAGCGCGGCTCGATGCCGCCATCCCGCTGGTCACCCATACCGAACATTGGCGCGGCCCCGGCTATTGCTACCGCCCGCTCAAAGGTAGTTTTGGCTACAGCGCGTTTTGCAGCCACTCCAAAACTATCGTTGACGGCATGAAATACGACGATGCCGACCCCGCCATCCGCGTGACGGGGCGCGCGCATAAAACGGCAAAGCTTTCTTCGGCCGGCGCTATCGAAGTGCGCGGCACAACGCTGCAACCGGCGCAATATCCGGTTTATGTTGCAAAATAACAAATACTTAGATAAAATGTTTCATGTGTAACATTCGGCATTATGGCCGCATGCTCTGCTCATCCATCACTTCCGACACCGCCCCCAGCCCTCTCTAATACCATCCAAGCCGGAGCCTCATGCCCCTCCTCCCCCTGTTCGAAAAACTCAGCGCCAAAACGGGCAAGCTGAGCCCCATCCTCACCCCGCAGCGCCTGATGAGGATTGCCGCAGGCATGGCGATTTGGGTGATTGTCCTTGGCATTGCCGCCTATCTTGACCCGAAAGGCGCAGCCCGCGCGGCGCGCAGCCTTCTCGTTTGCGGGACGCTCGCGGGCGCGGCTGTTTTTCTGGTGTTGGTGGCAGATACCGCCACCAAAGTCCTGCTGGGAAAACGCGCCCTGGACGGGAAACTCGGCACGCGCGTCGCCACGGCGTTTTCGATTGTACTGCTTGTTTGCGGCCTGCTCTGGCTCTCCAGCCTGCTAAAATGAATGATGAATGTAGAAAAAAATTTTAATTATATTCAAGGATATAAAATCAATATCTCATGTCATACTTTGGATAAACATAC
>DQGU01000099.1 GCA_003524565.1 Rhodospirillaceae bacterium | reverse complement strand
TTCGGCGGCGATGCCTTCGCCGCGGCCGGTGAAGCCGAGGCCTTCGGTCGTCGTCGCCTTGACGCTGACGCGGCGTAGGGGCAGGTGCAGAATCTCCGCAATACGCGCCCGCATGGCATCGCGGTGCGGGCCAATTTTCGGCATTTCGCAAATAACCGTCAGGTCAACATGGGTAATAACCCCGCCCTGTGCAGCCAGAAGTACCGCCGCATGTTGCAAAAACATGCCGCTGTCGGCGCCTTTCCATCTGGGGTCCTTGGGGCTGAAATGCATGCCGATATCGCCATCACAAATAGTGCCAAGCAGCGCGTCCGTAATTGCATGCAGCCCGACATCGGCGTCGGAATGCCCTTCGAGCGCTTTATCATGCGGAATAACAATTCCGCCAATCACCAGCTTGTGCAAATCATGCTGCGGCGGGACGAGGCGATGCACGTCATACCCCTTGCCCGTGCGGATATCGGCACGCGAAGCCGAAAGAATAGATTCAGCAAGCGCGATGTCATCCGGCCATGTGATTTTGATGTTATCGCGCTGGCCTGTCACGAAATGCGGGTTCTGGCCTGCACGCTCCAGCAGTGCGGCATCGTCGGTCAGATTTTCGGATTCAAACTGGCGGTGCAGCGTGTGGATGGTATCGAAGGCAAATCCCTGCGGCGTTTGCACGGTATAAAGCCCATCGCGGCTTTGCGTGGTTACAGCGCCGTTTTCGTCGCGCTTTTTCACTGTGTCGGTAACGGGTAATGCCGGAATGGCGGCGTTATGTCCGGCGCGCAGCGCGTCGCAAACCGCATGCAGCAAAGCGGCGCTGACGCAGGGGCGCGCGGCGTCGTGAATGAGCACATGGGCGGGACGCTCCGCAAGGGTGGCAAGCGCATCAAGCCCACGGCGCACGGATTGCTGGCGCGTGGCGCCGCCGTCGATAATCAAAATATTTGTGTTTTCGATGCCTGCCAGTGCAGCCTCGCAAGCGGCGCGGTGTTCGGGCTGGATAACGACGGCTATCGTGCCAATATGGCCGCAGCTGCGCAACGCATCCACCGACCAGCGCAAAACCGGACGCCCCAGAAGCGGCGCGTATTGTTTCGGCGTCTGCGCATCGCCAAAGCGTGTGCCGCTGCCAGCGGCAACGATGAGGGCGGCGATGATGGGTTTATTATTATCCATAATTACAAAGACATCCCCAAAGCGCATTTGTGCGCGTGAATTCAGGCTCTTTTGCACTTTAGGGCGCGGTTTTGCGGGGGTCAACGCTTGTTATTTGCCTAAAAATAGTGCAAACATACCGGCGTGCATAAAAAATAGGCGGCCATATATAAACGGCCGCGGCAGGTGACCCAAGTGTCCGGTGTGAAAACGCAGAAATCAGTCAAAAACAAGCCCGCGGCCGTGCCGCAGGCGCTTGCCATGCTGGATGCCCTGCCGGAAGCGGTTCTGGCGCTAGAAGACGGCGTGATTGTATATGCGAACCATGCTGCGATGGATTTCACGCGCACCAGCGCCAAGGGGCTTGTCGGTTATCGTCTGGCCGATGTATTTGGCGCGGCGCACCCTGCCTGTACAGCTGCCGATGCGGCGGCGAAGGGCGGGCAAAATTTGACCTTGCGCGACCTTGAAATCTGTCAGCATCCTGTGGCGCGTTTGTCCGTATCTGTTATGCCGTCGGGCGCGCAATCTGCTGTTTTGCTGTCGTGGCCGGTTGAGCGTGTGCCGCTGCGCAGCGAATGGCTGGTGCAGCAGCGCACCGTGATGAAACCCGCGCGGGAGCTGGCGCGCATGCTGGCGCATGAAATTAAAAACCCGCTGGCGGGTATTCGCGGGGCGGCGCAGTTGCTCGGCCGTGCGCTGGCGGATGACGACGACCGCGCGCTGGCCGCGCTGATTGATGCCGAAACCCAGCGTATTTTGCGCCTGCTTGATAAAGTCAGCCTGCTGGATGATATTTCAGCGCCTGAAAGCTTTTCTGCCGTCAACCTGCACGGCATTACCGACCATGTTATTGAATGCGCGCGCGCGGGCTTTGCGGCGGGCGCGGCGCTGCGGGCGGAATATGACCCGTCCTTGCCGGATATTGACGGCCATGCCGATGCACTGGTGCAGGCCGTAATGAATTTGGCCAAAAACGCGGCGGAGGCGGGGGCGCACAATATCGTCCTGCGCACCGGATACGACCTTGCGCCGCAATATCACCCCGAAACCGGGCGGCGTTTGCCGATTGTGCTATCTGTCGAAGACGATGGCCCGGGCATGAGCGCCGAAACCGCCGCCCGCCTGTTCGAGCCTTGCTATACCACCAAACCGGAGGGCGAGGGGCTCGGCCTTGTTGTCGTGTCGCGCGTTGTCGATAGCCATGGCGGCATGGTGAATGTCAGCCGCGCGGGTGGCAAAACCGTATTCAGAATTTGTTTCCCGCTGCCCCCGCGCCGCAAGGAGAAAACCGTATGACCAAAGCCGCAACCAAAGCCGCCGTAGGCAAAACCATTCTTGTCGCCGACGACGACCTTTCTGTGCGCACCGTGCTGACGCAGGCATTGAAGCGCGAGGGGTACGAGGTTCTGGCCGCCGACAACGGCGCGACGCTGTATCAATGGGTGATGGAAGGCCGCGGCGACCTTGTCATTACCGACGTCATGATGCCGGGCGAAAACGGTCTTGACCTTATTCCCAAAATCCACCGCCGCGCGCCGGATATGCGCGTGATTGTGATTAGTGCGCAAAACGCCCTGACAACGGCGGTCTCGGCATCCGAAAAAGGTGCGCTTGACTATCTGGCCAAGCCGTTTGATATCGACGAGCTTTTGTCCGTGGTCAAAAACGCCCTGCGCCGCCGCCCTGCGGGCGAACAGAACAACGCAGGCGCGGCGCAGGAGGCCGCGCATGTTGCGGCCGCGCTTGATAAATCATTTGTCGTCGGGCAATCGCGCGCGATGCAGGATATTTACCGCACCATCGCCCGCCTGCGCAGTGCCGATTTGACGGTGCTGATGACCGGCGAGTCCGGCACGGGCAAAGAAGTCGTCGCGCGTGCGTTCCACCAGTTCAGCCGGTTCAAGGAAGGCCCCTTTGTGGCCGTGAACATGGCCGCCATTCCGCGCGAACTGATTGAAAGCGAGCTGTTCGGCCATGAAAAAGGCGCCTTCACCGGTGCAACGCAGCGTCATATCGGCAAGTTTGAACAGGCTGCGGGCGGCACGCTGTTTCTGGATGAAATCGGCGATATGCCGCTGGAGGCGCAGACAAGACTGCTGCGTGTATTGCAGGAGGGGGAATTTACCCCCGTCGGCGCGCGCCGCCATGTGAAGGCGCAGGTGCGCGTGATTGCCGCGACGCATCAGGATTTGCGCGCCCGCGTGCGTGACGGGCGTTTCCGCGAAGACCTTTATTACCGCCTGAATGTCGTGCCGCTGCATGTGCCGCCGCTGCGGGAACGCACCGAGGATATTCCCGCGCTGGTGCAGCATTTTCTGCGCCAGTCGGGCACGCTGAAAGTGCTGGAGCCTGCGGCGATGGCTGTATTCCGCACCCACGGCTGGCCCGGCAACGTGCGGGAGCTGGAAAACGCGGTGCGCCGTCTGGCCGCCCTGCATACTGAAGACGTGATTGACGCTTCCGCCGCGCAGTCTGCACTCAGTGCTGCAGCGATTGCAGGCGCGGCGCAGGCAGATAGCGCACAAAGCGATATTGCTGCCATGGTCGCACAGGCATTGTCTGCGGATGCTGGCCTGATGGCGGGCACGGATGTTTACGGACGGATTATCCGCATGGTGGAAAAGCCCTTGATTGTCCGCATGCTGGCCATGACCGGTGGCAACCAGATTAAGGCGGCGGAATTGCTGGGACTGAACCGCAATACCCTGCGCAAAAAAATCCGCGATTTGGAAATTGATGTCAAAAAGGGAGGGCGCAGCTGATGTCCGTAACCATGTTCTCGCCCGATAGTTTCCTTTATCGCCTGTCGCAGCGCGTTTCGATTTTAACGCTCTCGCGGCATGTGGCGGTCTTTTTGACCGTGGCGGCGATTGCCTCTTGCGTCGCGACCTATCTTGTTCTTACCCGCCGCAGTGCGGACATCAACACGGTCTATTGGCTTTTGAACCTTGACCTTGTGCTTCTTCTGATGCTGGGCACTGTTATCGCGCGGCAGGTCGTGCGGCTCTGGAGCGAGAAAAAGCGCGGCGTCGCAGGCTCCCGCCTGCATGTGCGTCTGGTTCTTGCCTTTAGTTTGATGGCGGCGGCGCCGGCGATTTTGATGGCCGTGTTTTCGTCCATTTTCCTTTATTTCGGTGTGCAGGCATGGTTCAACGACCGCGTCAGTACGGCGGTCAATGAATCGCTGGCGGTGGCGCAGGCTTATCTGAAAGAACACCGCGAGGTGATGCGCGCCGACGTGATGGCCATGGCCTATGACCTCAACCGCGATGCGCGTTTTTTAGATGAAAACCCGCAGGGTTTTGCCCAGCTGGTGCAAACGCAATCGACCATCCGTAACCTGCCCGAAGCGATTATTTTCCGCAGCAACGGCGATGTTCTCGCACGCTCCCGCATGGCTTTGGTGCTGGAAATGGAACAGCTGCCCAAAGATTTGATGAAACGCGCGGACGGCGGCGAAGTCGTGCTGGTGACGGGCGACAGCCGCGACCGTATCCGTGCGCTGGTCAAGCTTGACCGCTTTTTCGACGCCTATTTGTATGTGGGGCGTCTGGTCGATGGCAGCGTTTTACAGCACATGGCAACGGCAGAACGCGCCGTGAAGGAATATACAACGCTGGATGGCCGCAAATCGCGCGTGCAAATCGCCATGACGGCGATGTTTGCCGCGATTTCGCTGCTGCTTTTGCTGGCGGCGGTATGGTTCGGGCTTATGTTTTCCGAACAGCTTGTCACGCCTATCCGTGCGCTGATTACGGCGGCGGAAAAGGTGCGCGGTGGCGATTTGGCCGCGCGCGTGGCGGGGGTGTCAGCAGGGCCGAGCGAACAGGACGACGAAATCATCATCCTTGGCCGCGAATTTAACCGCATGACCAGCCAGCTGCAAAGCCAGCAAAAAGAGCTTTTGACCGCCAACCGTATGCTCGATGAACGCCGGCGTTTTACCGAGGCGGTACTGGCCAGCGCGTCATCCGGCATTATCGGCCTTGACCGCCTGGGGCATATCACGCTGGCGAATTTCAGGGCGGCGGAACTTTTGGTCGGCGCCTCTAACGATGACGATGAAATTCTGCATGGCCGCCGCCTTGCTGATTTGATACCAGAGGCGGAAGATGTGTTTGCCCGCGCGCGCGATAGCGAAAACGACAAGCCGGTGCAAATCCAGCTGGAATACGCAGCCGGCAGCGGCCCGCGCCGCACCGTTCTACTGCGTATCACGGCGGAGCAGGGCGGCAATGGCGCCGTCGCGACACTGGACGATATTTCCGCGCTTGTATCCGCGCAGCGCAATGCCGCCTGGGCGGATGTGGCGCGGCGGATTGCGCATGAAATCAAAAACCCGCTGACGCCCATCCAGCTGTCGGCGGAGCGTTTGCGCCGCAAATATCTGCCGCAGATTAAGGAAGACCCTGAAACCTTCTCCAAATGCACCGATACGATTATCCGTCAGGTGGCGGATATCGGCCACATGGTGGGGGAATTTTCGGCCTATGCCCGCATGCCGGTTTCTGTCAAAAAGCGCGAGAACGTCACGGAACTTTGCCGCGATGCGATGGTTTTGCAGCAGCAGGCCTATCCGGATATTCATTTCAGCTTTACAGCCGCGCAGGATGTTCTGCCCGCGAATTGCGACCGCTCGCAGCTGACGCAGGTTTTGAACAATCTGCTCATCAACGCCGTCGATTCCGTGCAGGAGCGCGCGCAGCAAACGCCGGCGCCGCAAGGGGCTGTCAGTCTGGATGTGGAAGCCAAGGGCGAAAACGTGATTATCACGGTGCGCGATAACGGCCTTGGCCTGCCGGAAAAGGTGCGGGCGCAGCTGCTTGAGCCTTATGTGACCACCAAAAAGAAGGGCTCCGGTTTGGGGCTTGCGATTGTTAAGAAAATTATGGAAGATCACGATGGAAGCATCGAGATTGACGACTATATCGACGAAGGCGTTAAATCCGGCGCAAAAGCTGTTATAGTCTTTCCAAGGGATGTTTCAGCAGGGGATAAAGCATAACCATGCAAACCAATAACATATCCGATATCCTGATTGTCGATGATCAGGCCGATATCCGCAGTCTTATCCAGGGTATTCTGGAGGACGAGGGCTATGAAACGCGGAGCGCCGCAGACTCGCAAAGCGCGGAGCAGATGATTGCCGAAAAGGCGCCCGACCTCGTCATCCTCGATATCTGGCTGGAAAACAGCGAGCTGGATGGCATGCAGCTTCTCAAAAAACTGAGCAAGAGCCATCCGGATACTTCCGTCATCATGATAAGCGGCCATGGCAACATCGAAACCGCCGTGTCGGCCATTCAGATGGGCGCGTATGATTTCATTGAGAAGCCGTTCCAGACGGACAAGCTGCTGGTGCTGACGCAGCGCGGGCTGGAAGCGGCGCGGCTGAAACGCGAAAATCAGGAATTGAAGCTCAAGGCACTGGGCAGCGTATCGGAACTGCACGGCACATCGCAGGCGGTGCATCAGCTGCGCCAGAATATCGAACGCGTCGCCCCCACCAACAGCCGCATTCTGATTACGGGCGAGGCGGGCACGGGCAAAGACGTCGCGGCGCGCATGCTGCACCGTTATTCCAAGCGCGCGGATAAAAGCTATATCGCGCTCAACTGCGCGATTTTGTCGCCGGAGCGTATCGAGGCTGAACTGTTCGGCACCGAAGGCGCGCAGGGCCGCAAGGCGGGCGTTCTTGAAATGGCGAACGGCGGCACCTTGCTGCTGGATGAAGTCGCCGACATGCCGCTTGAAACGCAGGCCAAAATTGTGCGCGTGCTGCAAGACCAGCATTTCACGCGCATCGGCGGCAGCGACAAAATTGAAGTTGATATTCGTATCGTCGCCTCCACCAATCAGGATTTGCAGGAGCGTATGCTGGCCGGCAAATTCCGTCAGGATTTGTTCTATCGCCTGAATGTCGTGCCCATCCACATGCCCGCGCTGCGCGAGCGTCTGGAGGATATTCCGGTTCTGGCGCGATTTTTTATGGATTTGTCGGCGCGCACGGCGAATGTGCAGCCGCGTTTCTTCTCCGACGATGCCATGGCGCTGATGCAGGCATACGAATGGCCGGGTAACGTGCGCCAGCTGCGCAACGCCATTGAATGGCTGCTGATTATGGCGCCTGCCCAGCCGGGGCAGCCGATTACTGCCGACATGCTGCCGCCGGAGCTGAAACAGCAAGCCGTCGATATGATACGCGGACGCGAAGGGGTGGAGCTGATGTCCAAACCCCTGCGCGAAGCGCGGGAGATTTTCGAGCGTGAATATCTGCTCTCGCAGGTCAACCGCTTTGGCGGCAATATTTCGAAAACGGCTGGTTTTATCGGCATGGAACGCTCCGCCTTGCACCGCAAGCTGAAATCACTCGGTATCCAGACCAACGACAAGGACGCCGACAAAGATTTGCGCGGCGAAGAGGAAAGCGGCAACAAGGAACGTGCGGAAGCCTGACAAACTACCGGCAAGAAGAATAAGAAGAAGAGGGACTGGGAAATATGAAAGTCGTGATATGCGGCGCGGGGCAGGTGGGCACGTCGATTGCCGAATACCTGTCTGACGAGGGCAACAACGTCACCATCATCGACAGCGATGCCGAACGCATTGCCGAAGTCAATGAAACGCTGGACGTAACGGGTTATGTCGGCCATGCATCGCAGCCTGACGTGCTGGAACGTGCGGGCGCGGCGGATGCGGAAATGCTGATTGCCGCGACTTATTCCGACGAAGTCAACATGGTGGCCTGTCAGGTTGCGCATTCGCTGTTCAACGTCCCCATGAAAATCGCGCGTGTGCGCAACCAGTCTTACCTGAACCCCGCTTGGGCGAACCTGTTCAGCCGCGACCATCTGCCGATTGACGTGATTATCTCGCCGGAAGTTGAAGTCGCCCGTGCGATTGCCAACCGTATCCGTGTGCCGGGAGCCTATAACATCATCCCAATGGCCGATGGCCTTGCGCAGGTGGTGAGTGTTATTTGCAAGCAGGATTGCCCGCTTTTGAACACGCCGCTTAAACACCTGACATCGCTGTTCCCTGAACTGGCGATTGTTATTCTGGCGATTATCCGCGGCGATACCAAAATCATTCCGGGTGCGGATGACGAGCTTTTGGTCGGTGACGAGGTTTATTTCGTATCTTCGACCGACCACCTGTACCGCGCCATGGGCGCTTTTGGCTATAACGACCCGCAAACCCGCCGCGTGCTGGTGGTGGGCGCCGGTAAAATCGGCACACGCCTTGTCGAGGATATCCAGTCCAGTATGCGCGATATTTCGGTGCGTCTGATTGAAGCCGATTTTGATACCGCACAGCGCGTATCGGAAAAGCTTTCCGGCGTGACTGTCGTGCATGGCGACGGTCTTAACCGCGAAATACTCGAAGAAGCCAGCATCGGTACGACCGAAGCGGTCATTACCGTGATGAACCATGACGAGAGCAATATTCTGGTTTCCATGCTCGCTAAACAACATGGCTGCGAGCGGGCTATTACCCTGATTAACAGCCTGTCTTTCAGCTCGCTGGCGACCAGTGTGGGGATTGATGCCGTTGTCAGCCCGCGCGCCATTACCGTATCGACGATTTTGCAGCATGTCCGCCGCGGCCGTATCAAGGCGGCACATTCGCTGCGCGACGGTTTTGCCGAAGTGCTGGAAGTGGAAGCGCTTGAAACCTCCGCCATCGTCAATACGCCGATTAATGAAATCAAACGTCCGCGCGACATGATTTTCGGCCTGATTGTGCGTGACGAGCGTATTATCGTCCCGCGCCCCGATACGGTTATCAAGCCGGATGACCGCGTTATCATCCTTGCGTCCCACGACCAGGTGCGCAAGGTCGAACAGATGTTCGCCGTCCGTCCCGAATATTTCTAAGGAAGCTGCCACATGCCCCGCATTGCCTATGTCAATGGACGTTATATTCCGCACCAATCCGCGCAAATTCATATCGAAGACCGCGGGTTTCAATTCGCGGACGGCATTTATGAAGTCGTCGCGCTGATAGATGGGGAATTGCGCGATGAAGTAGGGCATCTGGACAGGTTGGAGCGTTCATTAGGTGAAATCGCCGTCGCCATGCCGATGCCGCGCCGCGTTTTGCAAATCGCGATGCGCGAAATGGTGCGCCGTAACCGCATTAAAAACGGCGCGCTTTATATTCAGGTCAGCCGCGGCATTGCTGCGCGGGATTTCAAATTCCCGTCGCCGGCGGTGCGCCCGACGCTGGTGATGACCCTGCGCCACATGACGTTTGATATTCCCGCGCGCAAGGCGGCGGCGAAGCCCGTGGTAACTGTGCCGGATATCCGCTGGAAACGCCGCGACATCAAATCAACCGCGCTTCTGGGGCAGGTTTTGGCCAAGCAAATTGCGGTCAACGAAGGTGCCGCCGAAGCATGGATGGTCGATGATGATGGTTTTATCACCGAAGGCGCGTCCAGCAATGCGTGGATTATTGATGCCAAAGGCCGTCTGATAACGCGCCCTGCGGCACATAACGCTATCCTCAAAGGCGTAACGCGCAGCGCGCTGCAAGCTCTTTGCAAACAAGAGGGGATTGAGTTTGTGGAGCGTGCCTTCACGCCCAAGGAAGCCTATAAGGCGCGCGAAGCCTTCACGTCGTCGGCGACGGCGCTGATTATGCCGGTCAGCAGCATTGACGGGCATAAAATCGGCAATGGCAAAATCGGCCCCGTGACAGATAAGCTCTATGACCTTTACATGGAATATGCGATGAACCCGTCGCGCAAGGAACAAAAATGGAATCCGCGTTGATGTCTGCCGCCGCTGTCAAATTCAAACTTCCCAAGCCGCGCGCCGTTCTATTCGACTGGGATGATACGGTTGTCAATAACTGGAACATCGGCGTAGATGCGATTAATGCCACGCTGATGCACATGGGCATGGAGCCGTGGAGCGAAGCGGAAATCCGCCGCCGCTCCGGCCAGTCGGCGCGGGATGCCTTCGTTATTCTTTTCGGTGAAGAACGCTGGCAGGAAGCCGACAAAGTTTACTACAAGACGTTTCTGAAGCTGTGCAAAGAGCGCGGCGTGAAACTGGTGGACGGCATCGAAGATGTTCTTGCGGCGCTGGCGCGCGCGGGTGTTTACATGGGCGTTGTCAGCAACAAACGCGGCGACCTTTTGCGCGAAGATGTTGCGCGCGCGGGCTTCACCGGATATTTCAGCGGTATCGTCGGGGCAGGTGATGCGGCGGCGGACAAGCCGGATGCCGCGCCCGTCATGCTGGCGCTTGAGGGCAGCGGCATTGCCCCTGCGGCGGATGTCTGGTTTGTCGGCGACAGCCACACCGACATGATGTGTGCGCACCGCACCGGTTGCAGCGGTATCCTGATTGAAACCAAACCGCCGCCGGAAGATCTGCTGCTCAAAAATCAGCCGGCGCGCCGTTTTGCCACTCACGGTCACTTTATGGAATTTATTGAAGAATATTTCCATTAGTTCATGGCTAAAGCGGCCGCATCCCCCTTGTGATTCAGCGGTTTCGGCTTTAGAAATAAATATGGTCAAGAGGGGTATAAAGGGCTCAAGGCCTTTTAAAACACACAAATTTTTGTGAAGGATAAAAATTAAGATGTCCGAAAAAAGCCAAAACCTGCAGGACAAATTCCTCAATAAAATCCGCAAGGAAAAAATGTCCGTCACCGTGTTTCTGGTGAACGGCGTGAAGTTGCAGGGCATCATCACCTGGTTTGACAATTTCTCCATGCTGCTGCGTCGTGACTCTCATTCGCAGCTTATCTACAAACACGCGATTTCGACCATCATGCCTGCATCGCCTGTGCGTCTGAATGACGAAGACGGTACGGACGGCAACGACGGCAGCGACGCGTAAGCTCAGGCGCCTGCGCATGATGCAGGCGGAAACCAGAAAATCCTATGACTGAAAAAATCATCGTACTGCATCCCGACCTGCCGCCCTCTGCGCGTGCGGAAGAAGGCGGGCAACGCACCCATGTGCGCGCACCTGATGTTGCGCTTGAGGAAGCCATCGGCCTTGCGCGCGCCATCGACCTTGAAGTTATTCACGCCGAAGTCGTCGTGGTGAAGCAGATAAAACCCGCAACGCTGATTGGCGGCGGGGTGGTGCAGCGTATCGCCGCCATGGCAAAAGAAGCCGAGGTTGGCCTTGTCTATGTCGACGCTGCCGTCACGCCCGTGCAGCAGCGCAACCTTGAACAGGAACTGTCCTGCAAGGTCATCGACCGCACCGGCCTTATTCTCGAGATTTTCGGCGCCCGCGCCCGCACCAAAGAAGGTATTTTGCAGGTCGAACTGGCGGCGCTGTCGTATCAACGCTCCCGCCTTGTCAAGGCGTGGAGCCACCTTGAGCGCCAGCGCGGCGGCCTTGGCAAAACCGGCGGCCCCGGCGAGACGCAAAAAGAGCTCGACCGCCGGATGCTGGACGAAAAAATCAAACGCCTGAAAGTCGATTTGGAACTGGTCAAGAAAAACCGCCGCCTGCAACGTGAATCGCGCAAGAAAGAACCGTATCCGATTGTCGCGCTGGTGGGCTACACCAACGCAGGCAAATCGACGTTGTTCAACCGCATCACGGGTGCGGAGGTTTTTGCCAAAGACCTGCTGTTCGCAACACTGGACACCACCATGCGCGGTATCGAATTGCCGACGGGGCAAAAGGCGATTTTGTCCGATACCGTCGGTTTCATTTCCGACCTGCCCACGCATCTGGTCGCCGCCTTCCGCGCGACGCTGGAAGAAGTGCAGGAAGCGGCCGTCATTTTGCATGTGCGCGACATTTCGCAGGAAAATACCGAGGCGGAGAAAGAGGATGTGCTGAATATCCTCAAAGACCTAGGCATCGCTGCGGATGATGCGCGTGTCATCGAAGTCATGAACAAAATCGACAACCTGCCCGCCGAAGACCGAAATTATGCCATCGCCCGCAGCCAGTCGCAGGACAATCTGGCCGCCGTATCCGCGCTGACGGGCGAGGGGATTGAGCGGCTGTTGTCGCTGATTGGCACGCGCCTTGGCAAGGACCGTATGACGCTGCAGGCCGATATCCCGCTCACGGACGGTAAGGCCATGGCATGGCTTTATGCCCGCGGCGAGGTTACCGCGCGCGAAGATGGCGATGAAACGGCGGTGATTTCTGTGCGCCTTGACCCCGAAGACGTTGCGCGTTTTACCGATAAATTTGGGTATCAATTCAGCGCCGTGCAAAAAAAGAAAAAGGCCAAAAAAGCAGCGGCGGCCAAGCCGAAGAAAAAGACGGCCACCAAGAAAACAACCGTAAAGAAAAAAGGAAGCGCGGCATGATTGATATCGATGTTGAAAAAGTAGCGGACATTCTGCGCGAAGTCGCGGCCAGCGAAGTCATGCCCCGTTTTAAAAACCTTGCCGATGGCGAAGTGCGCGAGAAAAACCCCGGTGATTTTGTCACCATCGCTGACGAAGCCTCCGAAAAGGCGCTCAGCGCCGCGCTGATGGCCTATCTGCCCGGTTCTATCGTCGTTGGCGAAGAGGCTGTTTCAAAAGATGAAACGGTTTTGGAGCGTTTTAAATCCGAAAACCCCATCTGGGTTATCGACCCGATTGATGGCACATATAATTTCGCGCATGGCCGCAGCCATTTCGGTATTCTGGTCGCGCTGGTGCAAAACGGCGTGACGCAATACGGCTGGGTTTACGACGCACCGCAAGAGCGCATGGCGATTGCCATCAAAGGCAAAGGCGCCACCATCAACGGCAAACCTGCGCGGGTGCGCCAAAGCGCACAGACGCCTGCGGAAATGACAGGCATGGGCGGCGGCGGTCAGGCGTGGCATTTTGAATCTATCAACGGACATATCAAAGGGCTTATCAATGTGCGCAGCTCTTTGCATGATTTCCTGAGCCTTGCCGCCGGCGATGCCGATTTTGTTGTGCATATCAACAAAGTTACGCCGTGGGACCACTCCGCAACCGTCTTGCTGGCGGAAGAAGCGGGCGGGTACGTCCGCCTTGCGCATGAAAATATTCCCTTCGCGCCCGACATGCTGCGTCATTGCATGCTGATTGCCGCGCCGGACGAAGCCCGCTGGAAAATGCTGGAAGAGGTTTTGTATCCGCGTTTGGTGAAGGCCGCCTGAAACAATCAGGGCTTGGGCGGTTCCGGCGGTTTAGGCTGATGTTGCGGCGGGTTTTTTCGTGCGCTTTTCTTGCCCCGCGCGAAAATACCTGAAAGGCCGCGTTTTTTCGCAAGGCCTGTCCCCGCACGCATGTTTTCAATTCCGGGCACCCATTTCATGCCGCTTGTCGTGCCGCCATGCGCGACATGTTTTTTCAATTGGTGCTTGTAGCACAGCGCACAAACCGTTTGCGGAATGGCAATCCAGCCGACAATGGCCGCTGCACCGCCCGCGACGATTCCGCCGGCCCAGAGTGCGCCTGCAAGGGCTGAACCGCCCGCGAGTGCGGCCATGCCTGCAGCGATTGCCGCAGCCACAGGTGTGGCCACCGCAGCACCCATAACAACCATGCCGCCAATCATACCGATAGCGCCGGTGAGGGACGGGTCGTATTTTTTTGCAAGGCGTTCGATGATTTTCATTTTATGAATCGCGATATTACTTTTTGCGCATCGGCGGCGTAGTCATCATGCGCGTCAGCCAAGGCTGGCTTTGCCATTCGGCCTGTTTGCGCGCAAAATCTTTATCCGCCTGATATTCGGCAAGGTCTTTGACCACAAACGCGGGAAGGACGGCATCGAGCGATTTGCCCCAAAGCGCCATTTGCGCATCAAAATCCTTTTTCAAGTCCAGCACATGCGACAGGCGGTGCGTGGCGTAAGATGCGCGCGTATCTTCTTCGCGCAGCAACGGCACAATTTCGCATGGGTGGTCGAGGACGCGCATGGTTGAAAATGAAGTGATGGCGTATTTGTCTTCCAAAACCTGTTCGACAATCGCCAGATAGCCGCGCGATTTTTCGGCGGCGGCCTTGTCGAAGGCGGCGCGAATATCGCTGCGGCTGGGGCCGTATTCATCATAGGTGGCCATGAAAATCTCTCCTGTCGCGCGCGAAGGCCGCGCTGTTATTACATGGCCGCTACAATAGCGATTGCAATATGAAAATAAAAGACTTTATTTTTTCGCCGCTTTTTCAATAGCTTTGGCGTCATTCCAGCCAGCCAGACGGTCTTCTCGCGGGGCGGATTTGATGTCTGCATGGCCTTTTTGTTTCAGAAACTGTTCCATGTGGCGGAAGCGTTTTTCAAAACGGCTGTTGGTGATGCGCAGCGCGTCTTCGGCATCAAATCCGTGATAGCGGGCGAAATCGACCATCATGAACATCAAATCCCCAAATTCGGCCATGACGCGTTCCATGTCCGGATTTTCTGCGTGAATTTCTTCTTTCAACTCGCCGACTTCTTCGGAAATTTTATCCAGCAGCATATCGACGTTCGGCCATTCCCATCCGGCTTTCGCTGCGCGGCCCTTCAGCTTGGCGGAGCGGAGCAGGGCGGGCAGTCCTGTCGATATTTCATCAAGTATGCTGGCGTCTTTTTTTATGCCTTTGCGCGCACGCTCTTCCGCTTTTATTTCTTCCCAGCGGCGGTCGATTTCCTCGGGCGTGGTCAGCGTGTTCGGCTCGTCGCCGAGGATGGTCGGATAACGGCGTTCCAGCTTATCGACGATTGCTTGCGCGACATCGTCGAAGGTGAAGCCGCCGCGTTCGCGCGCGATTTCAGAATGAAAAGCTATTTGCAAAAGAACATCGCCCAGCTCGTCGCGCAGCTGGCCGTCAATCTGGCCTTGGTCAATCATGTCGGCAGTTTCGTAAGACTCTTCAATCAGGTAAGGCACCAGCGACTGGTGTGTTTGTTCTTTCGTCCACGGGCAGCCCTCGGCATGGGTGCGCAGGTAAGCCATGATGTCCAAAAGGCGGTCTATGGGACGCTCCGCCGTGGTGACCTGACGCTTTTTCTGGGGCTGTGTGGGGGTGGACATGGCATTTCTCCTGTTTTTCTGGCGGATTTATAGCATGGATGTGGTTTTTTGCGAAAAAAGCCTTGTCAATATTTTACATATTTGTTAATAATTCCACAGCGGTATAAGCAAAAAAATCAAAAAAATAAGGGTGTGTCTCCATGGTTGTGTCGATTGACGCCAACGTTCAATACAAACGCGCATTGAAGGTAAACCTCGCGCTGGCCGTCTTGGTCTGGGTTTGCTGGTACGGATTTGGCGGTGCACATGCCGTGCAAAGCGTGCTGGATAACTGGCAGATTACACTGACGATGATTTTCGGCTCGCTGGTCGCAGGTGCGACAAGCGAAGGCGGCGGTGCGGTCGCGTTTCCGGTATTCACCAAGGTGCTTGGGATTCCGCCGCACGAAGCGCGCGTTTTTGCGCTGGCTATCCAAAGTATTGGTATGACAGCGGCGTCCATCGGTATTATCTTTCTGCGCGTGCGCGTTGAATGGCGCGCGGTGCTGTGGCCGGGTATCGGCGGCATTTTTGGTTTGCTGTTCAGCACGTTTTACGTTTTGCCGATGGTATCGCCACCGCTGGTGAAAATCGCTTTTACCATTATGGTTTCCAGCTTGGCGATTGCGCTGATTTTCATGAACCGCAGCGAAAAAATACAGCGGCATAGCGCTTTGCCTTTCGTCGGCAAGAAGGAAATCTGCATTTTGATGTTTACGGGTTTTATCGGCGGCATCATGAGCGGTCTGGTCGGCAGCGGCATTGACATCATCACATTCATGACCATGGTTCTGCTATTCCGCCTTGATGAAAAAGTCGCAACGCCGACAACCGTTCTGTTGATGACGTCAAATACACTGGTTGGCTTTGCGCTGCACGGCATGGTGCTGGATACCTTTACGCCCACGGTGCAAGGGTATTGGCTGGCCGCTGTGCCTGTGGTGGTCGTGGGGGCGCCGGTCGGGGCTTATTTATGCTCGGTGCTGTCACGCCGGACGATAGCGAACGTGCTGATAGGCCTGATTGCCATCGAATTCGTCAGCACGCTGGCCGTGATTCCGATGTCGCCAAAGGTTGCGGCTACGGCGGCGCTGACGCTCGGCATTTGCGGGTTGATAAACTGGGCCATGTGCCGCAGCGCGGCTTATGCGCCAGTTGCGCATCCTGCGTAAAAGAAGTTTTGAAGAGAGGGCTTGCGTAAGAAGGCTGCGGATAAGTCCGTTTTTACCCTGCTGCGTATCTATCTAATGA
>DQGU01000234.1:10742-13750 GCA_003524565.1 Rhodospirillaceae bacterium | reverse complement strand
GTCTGGTGCGACGGCATGGAAGTGACGCAGTTCACCTATTTCCAGCAGGTCGGCGGCATTGAATGCAACCCCGTTTCCGCTGAAATCACCTACGGCCTTGAACGCCTTGCGATGTATATCCAGAACGTGAACAACGTTTACGACCTCGACTTCAACGGCCGCGGCGTGAAATACGGTGACGTGTTTTTGCGCGCGGAGCAGGAATACACCGCCCACAACTTCGAATTCGCCAATACCGACATGCTGCTGCGTCATTTCGAAGATGCGGAAAAAGAATGTATCTCCCTGCTCTCCGCCCAGTCTGACCATCCTTCGCTGAAAGGCCGCACGGGCCTCGCCCTGCCCGCCTATGACCAGTGTTTGAAGGCCAGCCATCTGTTCAACCTGCTGGATGCCCGCGGCGTGATTTCCGTGGTCGAGCGTCAGGCATATATCGGCCGCGTGCGCGCGCTTGCGAAAGCGTGCTGCGAGGCATGGGTCGGCGAAGCCGCCACAGAAGCACAAAAGCAGGAGGCTGCATAACCATGGCCGAATTTTTGCTGGAACTATTCTCCGAAGAAATCCCCGCCCGCATGCAGGCAAAGGGCGCAGATGATTTGCGCGATTTGATTGTCAAAGGGCTTGAAGAAAAAGGCCTGAGCTTCACTAAAGCCGAAGCCCATTCCACCCCCCGCCGCATCACCGTTGTTGTCGATGGCCTGCCCATGGAAAACAACCCGCCGCCGATTGATAAAAAAGGCCCGCGCGTGGATGCCGCGCAACAGGCGCTGGATGGTTTCCTGAAATCCATCGGCCAGAGCGATTTCAGCAAATGCGTACAGGAAGAAAGCCCCAAGGGCACGTTCTGGTATTACCGCGAAGCCGTCAAAGGCCAACCGACCGCGCAGGTTTTGAGCGCGATTGTCGAAGCTGTTTTTGAAAAATTCGTCTGGCCGAAATCCATGCGCTGGAAATCCGGTCAAAAAGCATGGGTGCGCCCGCTGCGCAGCATCGTGGCGCTGTTTGACGGCGCGGTTGTGCCGCTGTCCTTCGCACTTGGCGGCGGAGAAGCTGCCGTTACATCGGGCAAACAGTCGCAAGGCCACCGCTTCCTCTCCTCCGGCGCGTTCGAGGTTAAAAACTTCGCCGACTACACCGAAAAGCTGAAAGCCGCGCATGTGATTTTGTCGCGGGCGGAGCGCAAGGCGTATATTTCGGCCGAAGCGCAGAAGCTCGCCGCCAAAGAAGGCCTCAAGGTCAATGAAAACGACGGCCTGATGGAAGAAATCGTCGGGCTGGTCGAATGGCCGGTGCCGCTGGTGGGCACGTTCGAAAAAGAATTCCTCGAAGTACCGCAGGAAGTTCTCATTTCCACCATGCGCGGCGACCAGAAATATATCGCGCTTCTCGATAACAACGGCAAACTGGCGAATAAATTCGTGGTCATCGCCAATACGATAACCGAAGACGGCGGCAAAAACGTTGTCGCGGGGAATGAAAAAGTCCTGCGCGCGCGCCTGTCCGATGCCAAATTCTTCTGGGATCAGGACCGCAAACAAAAACTGGAAAGCCGCGTTGGCGCGCTCGGCCAGATTACGTTCCACCAGAAACTCGGCACGGTCAAAGACAAAACCGCCCGCCTTGAAAAACTGGCCGCGCATGTTGCAAAACAAATCGGCGCGGATGATAAACAAGCCGCCCGTGCCGCGCTGCTGGCCAAGGCGGATTTGACATCGGGCGTCGTGTTCCAGTTCCCCGAAGTGCAGGGCATCATGGGGCGTTATTATGCGCTGCATGACAAGGAAACACCCGCCGTCGCGCAGGCGATTGCAGACCATTACAAACCCGTGGGCGCAAACGACACCTGCCCCAACGAACCGCTGAGCATCTGCACCGCGCTTGCGGACAAGCTGGATACGCTGGCCGGCTTTTTTGCGATTGATGAAAAACCGACGGGGTCCAAAGACCCCTTCGCGCTGCGCCGCGCCGCGCTTGGCATCATTCGCATCGTGCTGGAGAACAACCTGCGCCTGCCCCTCGTCCCGTTGTTCGAGGCGGCCTATAACGGCTATGCCGTATCCGGCCTGCGTCCGATGAAGGATGTCACATCCGACCTCGTGCAGTTCTTTACCGAACGCCTGAAGGTCGCGCTGAAAGACCAAGGCATCCGCCACGACCTTATCGACGCCGTTCTGGCCGCCGATGTGCGCAAGGATGATATCGCGCTGGTCGTAAAGCTGGTGCATGCGCTGCGTGATTTCGTTGGCACCGACAACGGCGCGAACCTGCTGGCCGCATACAAACGCGGCGCGAATATTCTGCGTATCGAGGAAAAGAAAGACGGCAAATCTTTCGACGCTGCGGCGCTGAACGACGCGCTACTGAAGGAACAGCCGGAAAAAGACCTCGCCGCCGCGCTTGCGCCTGCTGCAGCGAAGGTGAAGGATTTGTTCGCCCGCGAAGATTACACGGGCTGCATGGCCGCGCTGTCCGAACTGCGCGCGCCGGTCGATGCGTTTTTTGACAAAATCATGGTGAACGCGCCCGAAGCGGATATTCGCGCGAACCGCCTGAGCTTGCTCTCGCGCCTGCGGGATACCATGAACACCATTGCCGATTTTTCGAAAACAGAGGGGTAAAGCCGACATGACCGCCAACGCACAACTGAAGCCGGAACCAAATCAAATGCAAAAATGGGTTTATAGTTTTGGGAAAGCATTGTGCGAAGGCGACGCGGGGCAGAAAAACCTGCTCGGCGGCAAGGGCGCGAATTTGGCGGAGATGAGCCGCCTCGGCCTGCCCGTCCCCCCCGGCTTTATTCTTTCGACCGAAGTTTGCACCTGTTTTTACCAAAACGGCAGCAGCTATCCGGCTGAACTTGAAGCTCAGGTCGATGCCGCGCTGGCGCAGCTTGAATCCGAAATTGGCGGGAAATTCGGCGCGGGTGAGCGCCCGCTTTTGCTTGCCGTGCGCTCCGGCGCGCGCGTATCGATGCCCGGCATGATGGACACCATCCTCAACCTCGGCCT
>DQGU01000234.1:0-10533 GCA_003524565.1 Rhodospirillaceae bacterium | reverse complement strand
GGACACCATCCTCAACCTCGGCCTTAACGACCAGACGACCCTCGCCTTGGCCAAGGCCAGCAACAACCCCCGCTTTGCGTGGGATTGCTATCGCCGCCTGATACAGATGTATAGCGACGTTGTTCTGGGCGTTGACCATCACCATTTCGAAGATGTTCTGGACACGTTCAAGCGCCGTAATAAATTGAAGCTGGATACCGACATCGATGCCGATGGCTGGATGGAAATCGTTGCGGAATACAAAGCGATTGTGCAGGATTCCATCGGCAAGCCTTTCCCGCAAGACCCGCGCGAACAGCTGTGGGGCGCGATTGGCGCCGTGTTCAAATCATGGATGACGCCGCGCGCTGTCACCTACCGCAAAATCAACAGTATCCCCGAAGCATGGGGCACAGCCGTCAACGTGCAGGCTGTCGTTTTCGGCAACATGGGCGATGATTGCGGCACGGGTGTCGCCTTCACGCGCGACCCGTCCACGGGCGAAAATACTTTCTATGGCGAATATCTGGTGAACGCGCAGGGCGAAGACGTTGTCGCGGGCATCCGCACGCCCCAGCCGATGAGCGAGCTGAAAACCGTCATGCCCGAAGTCTTTGCCGAGCTGAATGCCATCCGCCTGCAGCTGGAAAAACACTACAAAGACATGCAGGACATTGAATTCACCATTCAAAACCGCAAGCTTTATATGCTGCAAACCCGCGGCGGCAAACGCACCGCGGCGGCGGCGCTGCGCATTGCCGTTGAGATGGTCGAAGAAGGTTTGATTACCAAAGAGCAGGCCGTGCAACGCATCGCGCCCCATTCGCTCGACCAGCTGTTGCACCCGACCATCGACCCCAAAGCGGCCAAGACGGTCTTGACGCGCGGCCTGCCCGCCTCCCCCGGCGCGGCGGTGGGCGAAGTGGTATTCGATGCGGACGAAGCTGAAACGCGCGCCAAGGCAGGGCATAAAATCATCCTCTGCCGCACCGAAACCAGCCCCGAAGACATTCACGGCATGCATGCGGCCGAAGGCATCCTGACATCGCGCGGCGGCATGACCAGCCACGCGGCGGTTGTCGCGCGCGGCATGGGCAAGCCCTGCGTCGCCGGTGCGGGCGATGTGCGTATCGACCATAAAGCGCGCACAATGACCATTGGCGATAAAACCTTCCGCGAAGGCGACATGCTGACGCTGGACGGTGCGACAGGTGAAGTGATGGAAGGCGCGATTGCGATGCGTCAGCCTGCACTTACCGGGCATTTCGAAACGCTGATGGCATGGGCGGACGGCCTTCGCCGCCTTGGTATCCGCGCCAATGCCGAAACGCCGCTGGATGCGGAAACCGCGCGCAAATTCGGCGCCGAAGGTATCGGTCTTTGCCGCACCGAACACATGTTTTTCGACCCCGCGCGCATTTTGCACGTCCGCCAGATGATTTTGGCCGAAACGTCGCAGGAGCGTAAAGACGCGCTGGCGAAAATCGAGCCGCATCAGCGCAAGGATTTTATCGACCTATTCAAAATCATGCTGGGTTTGCCGGTGACCATCCGCCTGCTCGACCCGCCGCTGCATGAATTCCTGCCCCAGCAGGCCGATGAAATTGCCGAACTGGCGTCATCCCTGAACATCAGCGCGGAGCGTGTAGAACAGCGCATCCACCGCCTGCATGAAACCAACCCCATGCTCGGCCTGCGCGGTTCACGCCTTGGCATCGTCTATCCTGAAATCTATGAAATGCAGGTAAAGGCGATTTTCGAAGCGGCCGCCGCCGTCAAGACGGAGACCGGAAAAACGGTTATGCCCGAAATCATGGTACCGTTGATTGCAACAAAGGCAGAAATGGATTTGCTGTCCATGATGGTGGCACGCGTGGCAGCAGCGTGCAGCATCAAACGCGAAGAATATCTGGTCGGCACGATGATTGAACTGCCGCGCGCCGCACTTGCGGCTGGTACGATTGCCGAAACGGCCGAGTTTTTCAGCTTCGGCACCAACGACCTGACGCAAACGACGTTTGGCATCAGCCGCGACGATGCAGGCTCCTTCCTGCCAGTTTATCAGCAGTCGGGGCTTTTGCCTGCGGACCCCTTCGCCTCCATCGATACCGAAGGCGTGGGCGAGCTTGTAAAAACAGCGGCGGAGCGTGGGCGCAAAACGCGTGCGGGCATCAAGCTCGGCATTTGCGGCGAACATGGCGGTGACCCGGCATCGATTGCGTTTTTTGAAACAGTCGGACTGGATTACGTTTCCTGCTCCCCCTACCGCGTGCCGATTGCGCGTCTGGCGGCAGCGCAAGCGGCCATCAAGAAGTAAAAGCGAAAACTGGAAAATCTATAATCAGGCGGCGGGCGGCAGGTTGCGGTTCGCCGCCTGTGCTTTCAGGTCGTTTTCCTGATTGGTGCGCACGACCTTGATAAAGCTCTGGCGGCTGCGCACCAGCATGCTGAGCGTGCGGGAGCGGAATTCGCGCAGGTAAAGAACAACCACAACCAATGTGCAGGCTGCCATGAACAGCACGGGCGAGATGAACCAAGCCAAGAGCGATAGCGCGAAGTAGTAAGAGCGCAGGCCATAATTGAATTCATGCGCGGCGCGGTCGGATACTTTGGCAACTTGCTGTGCGAATTGTTCTTCGTCCACGGTCAGCTCGCGCCCTGCGGGCACTTGCGGCGCGGCACCAATCATGATGGAGCAAAACGTGTGCTGGCGCAGCGCCCAGGTAAAGCGGAAAAAGGCGTAAATGAAAATCACGACCAGCATCAGCAGTTTGAACTGGATTTGCTCCAGCGTAGCGCCTGCGATAAACGAGTGACCTTCGAGCAGTTTCAAGACACTGTCAGACGAATAAAGAACCGTCACCGCGCCGGCCAGAACGAAGATGTTCGTGGTCGCCATGAAGTTGACCATTTGCATCAGATTGCCCAAAAGCGCGAGGTCCGAAATGCGGTTTTCATGCCGCAGCAGACTTTTCATCCAGTCGATGCGATAGCTGTAAATCAGCGCGGCGAGGCAGGCTTTGTTTTCGGCGGCGCGTTTGGCGTAGAAGGTATAGCCGACCCAGCAGGTCAGAAACCAAAAAAAAGCCACCCAGTTAAGAAAATCCGTGAAAATCATGCCCGAAAACCGCTGCCAAAAGGTTGACGCTGTCTATGTTTTTAATATGGACAGCGGCTTTTTATCCACAAAAATATGCTGCGGCGCACAATTTCAGCGGTTTAGCGGGAAATATCAGGTAATCGGCGGCAGGCCGATGGCCTTGCGGGCTTCGTTTTCGAACATCTTGAGCTTGTCGAGGCCGGGCTCGATTTCCGTCATGACAAAGGTCACGCGCTTGGCGGGACTGCCCACCGTATTGTCCGGAAATTCGTAAGACCAGTTGCGGATTTTAACCAGCAAGCCGCAAAGAACCGCGCCCATACCGTCGTGGTTTTCTTCCACCTGCTTGCGCAGCTGCTCGAAGGAGTCTCTGTTAATATCGCTCCAGAACATGTGGAAAGCTTTGTTAAATCGGCTCATGCGCTCGCGCACCGAATTGGTGAGCTTGTACACGATGTCTTCGGTATTGCGGCAGGCATTGACCATGCGCGGCGACGATTTCACATCGCGGCTTTGTTGCAGCTCCCCTATCCATACCATGAAGCGCTCGATTTCATCGCCGAGGCTTTCAAAACTGTGGCGGTAATAGGCGACAGAGAGGAAAACATCGCTGTATGACGCCAGAAAACGCGGGATTTCCTCAAGCGGAATGCCTGTCTTTTCGGACATAATGCGCAGGTTATCGCGCACGCGGGCGATGTCAGGGTCATTGAGCAACAGATTGATGTCTTCATGCCCATGCGCCTGTTCATACCCGAAAATACGGTCAACCAGCGGGCGCGTGAAAGCCATCATGTACTGATGCAACGTCAGCTTCATGTCGTCGGTAAGGTCGAGTTTTTTCTCGTCCTCAACCTCGACGCCAATGCGCTTCAGACTGCCACGCAGGGAATAAACGTCGTAACTGTTCAGCGCCGCCAGCGCACGGATAATCGCACGGTCGCGTGTGCTGTTCGTGAGGTTATCGGAAATATCATCGGGCCGCATTTGCAAACTACCCGCCACAGGGTCGTGCATCAGCTCGACCGTGGTTTCCATGCGTGCATTTTTGATGAGGCGCGCATTGCGCAGCGCCGAACTGGACAAGGGAATCATGGACAACGACAATTTGTCGAGAGCGTCCTGCTCTTTACCCTTGGTGAAAATAGAATTATCCCGAGACGCGCCGGCCATGCCCCCATACCCCGCTTTGGTCATGGAACTATTGTAGCTCCATTATGGTTAATTTTTAGATACTATCGTTCAAGATACTGAATTTTCAAGGTAAGACGGCAATACCGCGCTGACAGGCTTGTTGCCTGCTGACGATAGCCCCTCGATGGAATCAAGCCGGACGATGGCCAGTGCCTGTTCGCTCTCGCGCGGATTGGACTGGCGCACTTCACCGACCACACGGCCGTTATTGAACAGCATATCGCCTTCGGTGATGTCCCGCCCCTCCACTATCAACAGGCGCTTTTTGGCAAGCCCCTTGTAGTGCATGCGGGCGGTGACTTCCTGCCCGATGTAACAGCCCTTGTCCCATGCAATCGCACCAAGTGCGTCGAGGTTCATATCCGCCGCGAAATCTTTTTGCGGCTGTATGGCCGGCGTATCGGGCACGCCGTGGCGGGTACAAAGGTCGATGTAATCGTCATGTGTGCCTTGCTGCATGCTGCCCGCCGCGACATCGGTGGTATAAAGCCGGCAGCCCAGCGCACCATGACGCGGGTCGCGCAGGCCTTTCGATGGGTGTGCGTATGCTTTGACACTGCCGTCTTCCAGCGGATGGATTTCAACTTTGGCGCGCAGTTTGAACATTTTCATGCGCGACAAGAAATCATCCGTGCGCATGGAAAATATATCGACAAGAAAACCGTCCTGTGCGGGTTGGCGACTGACAAAAAAATCATGCAGGAACTGCCCCTGCGGCGTCAGCAAAAGCGTATAGAGCATATTATCGGGGGTGAGCGTGCGGATATCCGCCGTCATGATATTTTGCAAGAAATCCGCAGCGTCCGGCCCGCTGACGCTTATCAGGCGGCGGTCCGGCAGCGGCACGCAAAGTTTAAGGTCAAGCTGCTGATTTTGATTCTGCATAGGCTTTCAATGCTCTGTCACGGGATTGGGTTAAATCGACAATCGGCGGCGGATAGTCTTTGGCGCTGCTGCGCAGCATGGGCGGTGCTTCCCACGGCGCATGAATCAAACTATCGGGCATGTCTTGCAGTTCCGGCACATAACGGCGGATATAAGCACCTGCCGCATCGAATTTCTTGCTTTGCAATACCGGGTTGAATACGCGGAAATACGGCGCGGCATCGGCGCCGCAGCCTGCAATCCATTGCCAGCCCGCCGCGTTATTGCCAAGGTCGGCATCGACCAGTGTATCCCAGAACCACGCTTCGCCGTCCCGCCAGTCGAGCAGAAGGTTTTTGACAAGAAAAGAGCCGACAATCATACGCACGCGGTTATGCATCCAACCCGTCTGCCACAGTTGGCGCATGCCGGCATCGATGATGGGATAGCCCGTCTTTCCGCGCTGCCATTTTTCCAGCGTCTCTGCGTCCTTGCGCCACGGAAAGCGGGTGAATTGTTTGTTCCACGGCTGGTCGGGAAAATCAGGCGCGTGATACAAAAGATGATAGGAAAATTCACGCCATATCAGCTGCCGCAAAAATGCCTGCGCCTGCGCGGCGAAATTTCCGGCGCCGCCCTTTGCGGCGATAACATGGCTGACGGCGTGCCATATCTGGTGCGGGCTGATTTCACCGAAATGCAGATGCGGCGACAGTTTGGATACACCGTCCTTGGCCGGAAAGTCGCGCTCTGCTTTATAAAGCCCTGCGCCGTCAGGCAGGAAAGCATCAAAGCGCGCCTGCGCCCCCTGCTCCCCAGGTGTCCATTCCGCGGCCATGCCGCCGTACCATTTGATGCGCGGCATCAGGTTGAGGTCGTCTATACCGATGCCCTTTGAAAGCGCTTTTCCATCAAAACGGATAGCAGGTTTTGCCGCGGCTAGCGCGGGGCGGATAGCGCCGCTTTGCTCAAGGCAGGCTTTGGAAAACGGGGTGAAGACTTTATAGCTGCCGCCGGTTTTGTTGGTAATGCTCCACGGTTCGAACATCAAATAGGCGCTGAAGCTTTGCGCCTCAATTCCGCGTGATTTCAAATTCTCCTTGATAACCGTATCGCGTGTCATCGCCCATGGTTCATAGCAGCGATTCCAGTAAACGCCGCGCGCACCTGTTTCGGCAATGATTTTATCCAGCTCGGCACCCGCCGCGCCCGACAGGCAGACCAGCGGATGAAACCCCGATTTTTGCAGCCGCGCATCCAGCGACAGCAGGCTTTGGTGCAGCCACCAGCGCGAAGCGCCGCCGCGTTTCCACTGTGCGGGGCTCTGGTCGTCAAGGATATAAACGGGGATGACGGGCGCGCCGCTTTGCACAGCCGCGCTCAATGCAGGATTGTCCGACAGGCGCAAATCGCTGCGGAACCAGAAAATAACCGGCGTTTTAGCAGACATGGTTGCCAATAACCTCCAGCAAATATCGAATGTCTTCCGCATCATGATATGGGCCGAAGCCGAAGCGCAGGCAATCCCCGCGGCGGTCGGTAATGACATTATTCCGTCTGAGACATTCGCAAATATCTGCGGCATCCGGGGTGCGGAAGGTCAGAAAATTACCGCGCCGTTTTTCGTCCACGGACACCAGCAGATTTTCCGGTTTTAATGCGTCATGTTTCAGCGCCGGAAGGCCTGCGACAAATTGCGCTTGCAGCCGGTGTGCATGGGCATGAATATCGGCGACAGTTATCTGTTTCTGCTCCAACCACGCCATAACAGCGCGCAAGCGGTAAAGGCCGGATACATCGGCCGTGGCGCCGGCAAAGCGGCTGGCATCCGCGCCATAAGCGACCGTATTTTTAGCGCCGTCCGGCAAAGCGCCGAAGCCTGCGAACCATCCGGTATTGCGCGGGCGGCCGCCATAATCCGGTGGACAATGCATGAAACACGCCCCCTCGCCCGACATGGCGTATTTATAGCCGCCGCCGATGTAAAAAGCGCGGGCGTGAATACGCGACAAATCCATCGGCACGGCCATGAAGCCATGGTAGCCGTCAATGACAACAAAAGTATTTTCGTCGGAAACGGCAGAGACGATACTTTCAAGCGGCGTTACCTGAAACCCGCTGTTGAAAAATACCTGGCTTACAAAAACGATATCGGCATCGCCCTTGGCCGCAGCATCGCTAAACCGTGTGTTGAAAGAGTCAAAAGGCACGGACGGAATCCGCGTTACGGTGACGAGACCGTCTTCTTCCAGACGTTTCACTTGCCTGTCGAAACTGTAAAATTCGCTATCGGTTGTCAAGATGCGCACGGGCTTATCCGGCGCGAAACACGACAGCAGGCGCAGCACGAATTCATGCGTATTTTGCGCAAAAACCAGTGTATCGGGCGATGACAGGTTCAGCATTTTCGCAAGGCCACGCCGCACATCCGGCATCAGATGGCCGAAAACATGGTCCCATTTGCTGTCGGCATGCAGTGCGGCGTCCGTCCAGGCCTGTATCTGCGCATCGAGCGTTACATCCGGCCAGTAATGATGGCTATGCGCCGCCATGTGCAGGCGACCCGGCACGGCGTTCAGAAAGCGGCTGAAATCCTGCTTGATGTCAGGCCGCATCGTCCTTTTTCCCCGAATAGCGGAAACGCATTTTATCTTCGACCTGCTTGGGCAGTTTCGGCAAGCGGGAGCGCGGTATCAAAAAAGTCGATAGCGCAAACAGGTCGCGGAAAATGCGGTGCTTCGCCGCTGTAGCAACAAGGTAGTCGTGGCCGGTCGAACCGCCGCTGCCCATTTTCGCGCCCAGCATGCGCTGCGCCATCAGCGCGTGACGATAACGCCAAAGCGCCATCAGCTCGTCCATGTCCATCAGGTCGCTGAGGATTTTAAACGGCGCCTGCAGCGCGGGCTGGTCACGGTAGAGGTTGATGAAAAGCGCCGCCTGCAATGCTTTTTGCGACAAACGCCAAGGCAAATCGGCGCTTGGCTGCGGCGTGAACAGTTTGTCGTACTGCGCGGCCATACCGCCGAGTTTACCCAGTTCCATGGCTTTCGCTTGCGCGGGCATTTTGCGGTTGGCCTCTACGGCGGCGCGGTCCTGCGCAATCATATCCATCACAGATTTGCGGTAAACAGCCCAGAAGTTGAAAGAGCCCGTTTCCACAAACGGTGTGCGCGCCAGCCATTTGTCCAGCTGGTCAAGTAGCGAAGGCGTTTTCGTGACAGTCTGCAAACGCTTGCGGTCTTCGGCGGGCAGGTAGTTTTCATACGATTTCCCGTCATAGCCGATACGGTCTTCGCTGCGCAGGCCAAGGCGGATTTCAAGTTCGCGGAATTGCATGCTTTGAAAGCCGGAGGCCGAGCGGAAAACATGGCGGAAGTCGAGGAAATCCAGCGGCGTCATTGTTTCCATGATATCCAGCTGGCTGACCAGCAGTTTCATGGTGGCTACAATGCGCCCAAGACTAGCCGAAACCGTGCGCAGGTCTTCATCCTTGACGGTCTTGCCGTTCATGATTTTCTGCACGCGGTCAAGTTCGAACAAAATAAGCTTGAACCACAGTTCATACGTCTGGTGCACCACAACGAACATCATTTCGTCATGCGCCGCACTTATCGGCTTTTGCGCATCCAGCAGCGTCGGCAGCTGCAAATAGGTTTTATAGTCTATATCGCGCGCAGCAGATTTTTTGCGTGTCGGTGCTGATTTTTTTGCCATGACGCTTTACATCCCGCCAATCAGAATACCCGCGGCAAGCACCAGCGAACCGCCGAAAATAATCTGCACCATGGCCGAATGGAACGGCGTATCCATGTATTTCCAGCGTACCCACGAAATGGCGATAAGCTCGACAATCACGATGATGGCGGCAATCCATGTCGCCGTCCAGAAATCGTGAATAAGATACGGCAGCGTGTGGCCAAGACCGCCCACCGTCGTCATGCCGCCGCAAGCGATACCGCGTATCCACGGGCTGCCGCGGCCGGTGATTTCGCCGTCGTCGGACATGGCTTCTGTCAGGCCCATGCTGATACCGCCGCCGATAGACGCCGCAAGGCCGACAAGGAAAGTTTCATGCGTGGATTGCGTGGCAAAAGCCGCCGCAAAAATCGGCGCAAGGGTCGAAACAGAACCGTCAATCAGGCCGGACAAACCGGGCTGCACGATTTGCAAAAGCAAAACGCGGCGGGCGGTTTCGTCTTCCTCGCTTTTGACGTCTTCGGGCAATGCTTTGGCTTCGATATCGACAGCCTTGGCCTGATGGCCTTTTTCGATGAGGGCAAGGTCGCCGAGCAGTTTGCGCACTTCGACGTCACGCGCTTGTTCTGCCGCTTTGGCGTAAAAATTGCCGGCCTCCAGCTCCATGATTTCGGCCTGACGGCGGACTTTTTCGATGCGCAAATCCTTCATCAGCCACAGGGGGCTGCGCTTCAAAAACCCGCGCACGTCCTGACGCGTGATGTAGGGCATTTGCTGGCCGAAGCGGCGCTTGTAGAGGTCGAGGAGCATGTTTTTATGCTCCTGCTCCTCGGCGGCCATTTCTTCGAACATCTGGGCGGTGGCCGGATAATCTGCGCGCAGGCGCATCGCGAAGGTCATATAGATGCGGGAGTCTTCTTCCTCGCTCGATACGGCAAGGGCGATGACTTCTTCTTCAGTCAGTTCGGCAAGCGTTTTCACTCCGGTCTCTCCTGTATGGCTGAACGCGTATAATGTAAAGATTTACAAACACATATCAACTATTTAGACGGTCGGAAGGCGGATATGACAAAACGGATGCTTGACCCTGGAAAATGTTATTGTATAACAGTTAATATTCGCCTGAATGTTTCCGGTTTCCTGTAAAACACCATGCCGCAAAACGCCTTACATACGGCACAAACGCCGCTCCGAAACGCCGCCGCGCCCGATGCGGTCATGGCCGCGCTGGCCGATTTCGCCAATGCGGAAATGCCCGTGCACGGCGGCTTCCGCTTCAAGGCGCTGGCGCCCTCTACTTCATTGCTGGAGGCGCCGACATACGCGGTCGAGCTTTACGACGACGAAAACATGCTGGCCGTGACCTATAAGTTCAATTTTTTTCGTGATGAAACCGCGCAAGGCGCTCTCTGGCGCTTCTTCCCGCTGGTGATACAGTGGGAAGGCAATTCTATTCGCCGCAAACCAGGAATGGACAGCGCGATTATCGAACATTGCCTCGGCGGTCTGCGCCGTTTTTTCGCGCCGGATACGGCGCAGGGCGATACGCGCTTGCTCATGGCCTCCGGCTACCTGACGACGCAGCGCCAAGGCCGCGCGTTTTTCGAGCGCATGGGCTGGACGCTCCACAGCTTTGAAAAGAAAAACGGCGATTATCCCGCCCTCGCCCTTCAGCCCGAAGAAATCCAGATCGGAAGAGC
>DQGU01000055.1 GCA_003524565.1 Rhodospirillaceae bacterium | reverse complement strand
AACCCGATACCGAATAAACAACCTGATTTCAAACCGAGGGGAGAACCCACATGTCCAACGATCCGAACCAGACCATTGAATTCGAGGAAGTCGAACAAGGCCTCACCACCGAAGTCCGCAAAAAGGACATCGATGCCATCTACGACATCCCCGTGCAAATCTCGGCCGTTCTTGGCAAATCGTCCATGCAGGTCAGCCAGCTGCTGAAACTCGGCCGCGGCGCCGTGGTGGAGCTGGACCGCAAAGTCGGCGAAGCGATTGACATCTACGTCAACAACCGCCTTGTCGCGCGCGGCGAAGTCATCGTGGTCGAAGACCGCCTTGGCGTCACTATGACGGAAATCGTGAAATCCGACCGCTCTTCCAGCTAAGCGCGCGCGGAAACTGACAACGCGACAAGATACCGATACAGCACGGAGACTGGATACCCATGCGCCTGATGATTGTAGGCAGCCTGAACGGCCAAATCAGCACCGCCGGCAAGATTGCGATTGCCCGCGGCGCCAAAGTCGCGCATTGCGAAGACATCGAGCAGGCGCTTGGCGCCTTGCGCGCGGGCCGCGGGGCGGATTTGATGATGGTCGATGTGAAGCAAAACATCTCTATCCTCATGGATAACCTGTCGGCGGAGCGTTTCGTCATCCCCGTCGTCGCCTGCGGTATCGACAACGATACGGCCGCGGCGGTCAAAGCCATCAAGGCGGGCGCGAAGGAATATATCCCCCTGCCCCCGGATGCAGAATTGATTGCCGCCGTGCTGCAGGCCGTGACCGAAGAAAGCAGCGCCATGATTGCGGGCGACCCCGCGATGAAAGCCGTGCTGCAAATCGCCGACCGCATCGCGCCGTCAGACGCCAGCGTGCTGATTACCGGCGAAAGCGGCACCGGCAAAGAAGTCATGTCGCGCTATATCCACCAGAAAAGCAAGCGCGCGGGTGGCCCGTTTATATCGCTTAACTGCGCGGCCATTCCTGAAAACCTGCTTGAATCCGAATTGTTCGGCCACGAAAAAGGCGCCTTCACCGGCGCCATCGCGCGCCGTATCGGCAAGTTCGAAGAAGCCAACGGCGGCACACTGCTGCTCGACGAAGTCACCGAAATGCATCCGTCGCTGCAAGCCAAGCTTTTGCGCGCGATACAGGAGCGCATCATCGACCGCGTCGGCGGCACCTCCCCCGTCAAAATCGACATCCGCCTGATTGCGACGTCGAACCGCGACATGGAAGCCGCCGTGCGTGCGGGACAGTTCCGCGAAGACCTTTATTTCCGCCTCAACGTCGTCAATATCGAATTGCCGTCGTTGAGCGAACGCCCGGGCGATATCCTGCCCCTCGCCAAAATGTTCGCCGATAAATACAGCGAGCAAAACGGCATCGCGCCCAAGAAAATATCCGAAGCCGCCGCAGAAAAACTCCGCGCGCACCGCTGGCCCGGCAACGTGCGGGAGCTTGAAAACACCCTGCACCGCGCCATTCTGGTTTCCATGGAAGCCGAAATCGAAGCCGGCGCCATTATGCTGAGCGGACAGAAAGCGAGCCTCGCCGCGCAAGCGGCGCAAAACACATCCTCCGCGCAAGCGGCGCAAAACACATCCTCCGCGCAAGCAGCGCAAACCGCAGCCCCCGCACAAGCAGCTGCCGCGGCCGCGCCTGCGGTGGCCGCAGGCGGTGGAAATGGCAACGGCGGCCTCGTCGGCCGCACGGTTGCGGATGTGGAGCGCGATTTGATTTTGAACACGCTGGAGCATTGCCTTGGCAACCGCACGCATGCGGCGAATATTCTGGGCATCTCCATCCGCACCCTGCGCAACAAGCTGAAAGAATACGGCGAGGCCGGCCTCGCCATTCCGGGCAGCGGGGCATAAAGCATGGCGGATACGGGCACAGCGGCAACGGGGGGACGTATGGGCGGCGTAAAAATGCGCAGCGACATCATCTTCGCCCTTGGCATCATGACGATTATCGTCGCGCTGGTGCTGCCGATGCCCGCCTTCCTGCTCGACATCTGCCTTGCGCTGTCGTTTGCGTTTTCGGTCTTGATTTTGATGACCGTGCTTTTCATCGAAAAGCCGCTTGAGATTAGCGCGTTCCCGACCATCCTGCTGGTCGCGACGATGATACGCCTTGCGCTCAACCTTGCCTCCACCCGCCTTATTCTTGCCAACGGGCACGAAGGGCACGACGCCGCCGGCCATGTCATCGAAGCCTTCGGCGGCTTTGTGATGCAGGACAACTTCGTTATCGGTATTATCGTTTTCGCCATCCTGACCATCGTCAACTTCGTGGTCGTGACCAAGGGCGCGGGGCGTATCGCCGAAGTTGCCGCGCGTTTCAGCCTGGACGCCATGCCCGGCAAACAAATGGCGATTGACGCCGACCTTTCCTCCGGCCTTATCAACGAAGACGAGGCACGCACCCGCCGCAGCGAGCTGGAACAGGAAAGCACCTTTTTCGGGGCCATGGACGGTGCGGCGAAATTCGTGCGCGGTGATGCCATCGCCGGGTTGCTTATCGTCTTCATCAACGCGCTGGCGGGCATCATCATCGGCGCGGCGCAAAAAGGCCTTTCGATTGGCGAAGCGGCAGATATTTACACGCACCTGACCATCGGTGACGGCCTTGTCAGCCAAATCCCCGCGCTCATCGTTTCCATCGCGGCAGGTATGCTGGTATCGAAAGCGGGCGTCAAAGGCTCCGCTGACAAAGCGGTCTTCAGCCAGCTCAGCAAATATCCGCAGGCGCTCGGCGTCAGCTCCGGCCTGTTGCTTGCGCTGGGCGTTTTGCCGGGCATCCCGTTCTTCCCCTTTGCGGTTATGTCCGGCGTCACCGGCTATCTGGCATGGAACACCATCAAGAACCGCCAGAAAGAAGAAGTCCGTCAGGTCGCCGAGCAAAAAGCCATCGCCGCCAAAGCCCCCGTGGCCGAAGAGCCGATTGCCAAAGCGCTCGCCATCGACACCATCCGCCTTGAACTGGGCTATGGCCTGCTGCCGCTGGTCAACAACCCCGAAAAAGGCCGCCTGACCGAGCAGATTAAAGGCCTGCGCCGCCAGCTGGCGGAGGATATGGGTTTCATCCTCCCCTCCGTGCGGATT
Source organism: Rhodospirillaceae bacterium (assembly GCA_003524565.1). GTDB lineage: Bacteria > Pseudomonadota > Alphaproteobacteria > Micavibrionales > UBA2020 > UBA2020. The sequence continues at coordinate 8,048 of DQGU01000055.1, read as the reverse complement.
CAGGACAACCTGCAGCTCCCCGCCAACAGCTACGTCGTGCGCATCAAGGAAATCGAAGCCGGCCGCGGCGAAATCCGCCCCGACATGCTTCTTTGCATGAACCCGTCGGGCGAGGGTATGGATTTGCCGGGCGAGCAAACGCGCGAACCGACGTTCGGCCTGCCTGCGCTCTGGCTGAACCCCGAATACCGCGAAGAAGCGCATTTCCGCGGCTACACCGTCGTTGACCCGGCAACCGTCGTGACCACGCACATTACCGAAGTCATCAAGGACAACATGCCCGACCTGCTGTCCTATGCCGAAACGCAAAAACTGCTGGACGAGCTGCCGCAGAGTCACCAAAAACTCGTCGCCGATGTCATTCCGGCGAAAATTACCGTCACCGGCCTGCAGCGTATCTTGCAAAATCTGGTGTCGGAGCGTGTTTCCATCCGCGACTTGCCCACCATTCTCGAAGGCGTTGCCGAAGCCACCGGCTTTACATCGAACATCACGATGATTACCGAACATGTCCGCGCGCGCCTCGCCCGCCAGCTTTGCGACCAGCATAGCAACAACGCGGGCATCCTACCGCTCATCACCCTGTCGGGCGATTGGGAGCAAGCCTTTGCCGAATCCCTTGTCGGCCAGGGCGAAGAAAAACAGCTGGCCATGGCGCCGACGCGTTTGCAGCAGTTTATTCAATCCGTGCGCGCGACTTACGAAGAAATGGCGATGCGCGGTGAAACGCCGGTGCTGCTGACCAGCCCGGGCATCCGCCCCTATGTGCGTTCCATCATCGAGCGCTTCCGCCCGCAGACCATCATCATGTCGCAAAACGAAATCCCCCCCCGCGCCCGCATCAAGACGCTGGCGCAAATCGGCTGAGCCGCAGAGCGCCCGCCGCCACATCTGAACGGAAATTGACGAAGCACCATGCGTTTAAAATCTTTTGAAGCGAAATCGATGCAGGAAGCGCTGAAGATGGTCAAAGAGACCCTCGGCGACGAAGCCATCATCGTCTCCACGCGCGAAGAGCCGAGCGGTTGGGTGCGCATCACCGCGGCCGTAGAGCAAATCGCACCGCCGCCCGAAAAACACGCAGGCTTGCCCGCGGAAGAACCGCCACGCAAAGTTGCCGCCGCCGCGCCGGATGCCGAAGAAAAACTCGACCCCGACGAAATCACCGAGCGCATCACCGATATCCTGCTCAAACACCGCGTGCCCGGCGCCATCAGCGAGAAAATCATTTCTGCGGCCGCCCTTGACGGCAGCGGCGACCCGCGCCGCGCCCTTGCCAAGGGGCTTGCGCGGACGTTCCATTTTGCGCCGCCGGATGAAAACAGCCACGCGCCGCTTATCCTTGTCGGCCCCCCGGGGGCAGGCAAAACCCTGATGACCGCAAAACTGGCTGCGCAATCGGTGATGGAAGGCCGCCGCCCGCTGGTGGTCACGACCGACATCAACCGCGCAGGCGCAATTGAACAGCTATCGGCTTTTCTAAATATCCTCGACCTGCCCCTCAATACGGCGGAAGATCCGCAGGCATTGCAGGCGCTGCTCAAACACGCGGCAGGGCAGGAAGTGATTATCGACACTGGCGGGCTCAATCCGTTCGACCCGCAGGAAATGAAATATCTGGCCAAGCTTCTGGCCTCCGGCAACTTGCGCGCGGCGCTGGTCATGCCCGCGGGGATGGACGCGGAAGAAGCGGCCGAAATGGCGCTGACTTTCGACATCCTTGGCGTCAAACACCTGATTGCCACGCGGCTTGATTTCGCGCGCCGCTTGGGCGGTATCCTGAGCGCGGCGGCGAAAACCGGCCTTGCCCTTGGCACGGCCAGCCACACGCCGCAGGTCGCGCACGGCACTATCGCACTCACTCCTCTTAAACTGGCGGAACTGCTGATGCCCGCGCCCGCCGCCGCGCCTGCGGCGCAAAAGCGCAAAGCGTAAGGAACAAGGCCATGACAACCATCACCGAGACACCGCAAAACACCAATACCGTGCAAACCGAACCCAAACGCGCGCAGCGGCTTATCGCCGTCGCCTCGGGCAAGGGCGGCGTCGGCAAGACATGGTTTTCCATCGGGCTTGCCCATGCGCTCAGCAAGCTTGGCAAAAAAGTATTGCTGTTCGACGGCGATTTGGGACTGGCGAACGTCGATGTGCAGCTCGGCCTCATGGCCAAACGCGACCTCAGCGACGTTATCGAGGGCAATCTTGGTATGGCACGCGTTATCGAACACCACACGGAGGGCGGCTTTGACGTTATCGCCGGACGCTCCGGTCAGGGCGCGCTCGCGTCCCTTCCGCTGCCGCGCCTGCAGGAGATTGTCGAGCAGCTGCGCATGATACTCAAAGACTACGACGCCATCATCATCGACCTTGGCGCAGGTATCGACCGCACGGTGCGTTACATGTCGGCCAGCGCCGATACGACGTTTGTGGTATCGACGGACGAGCCGACATCGCTGACCGATGCCTATGCCTATATCAAGCTCAGCCATGCCGCAGGCCATGCCGACAACATCCGCGTCGTCATCAACCAGACAGGCAGCGAAAAAGAAGGCATGGCTACCTACGCCACACTGTCCAAGGCCTGCCAGAATTTTCTGAAATTCACACCGCCGCTGATGGGGCTTATCCGTCAGGACAAACGCGTGCGCGAAGCCATCCGCGCGCAGGCACTGTTCCTGACACGCTCGCCCAATACAGAAACGGCGCAGGACCTTGAAGGCATTGCCGCGAAGGTCGCGCAGGAAACCCTCGCCTAACCTTTCGCGGAGCGCAAACGGCATGAGCGAAACGCGCTTTCCATCTTCACCGCCCGCCAGCGGCGCCGTCAGCAGCGGCGGCGACAAACCGCTTGTGCAAAACGCGCTGGTCACGCAGGCGCCGCTTTCCATTACCGATGCGGCGCGCAGCAAAACCCTTTTGCTGGACGGGCAAGTGACAGGGCATAACGCACAGCGCGGCGAAACCACCATCACAACGGCCAAAGGCGATATCGTTATACAAACCGGACAATCCGGCCTGCCCCTCGGCGCCGAGGTGTCGCTGGAGCTGAAAATGCAGGGGCTTTCGCTGCGCGCCAATATCACGGCGCTGCGTGCGAGAAACACCGAAGCCCGCGCGGCGCAGGACATGGCGCGTCCGCCCGCGCCGCAAACGCCGCCGCCCCCAGCCGAAGCGCCGCCATTGCGCGCAGGGGACAAGGTACTGGCCTTGCGTTTGCCGGATACGCCCCCGCCCGCCGCCGATGCGTCCACACAACCAAGCCCAAGCGCACCGCCCGTGCAGAAACCGACCTTGGAGCAAGCCGCGCAGATTATAGAGGCCGTCCGCGCTGCCGTGGGCATTGCGCGCATGGCCATGCTGATGCCGAGCGTGCCAGAAGTGCCCCTCCCCGTTATCTGGCAGGTTTTGAATACACGCGATGTCATGACGGCCCTTGTGCGCCTGCCCGAAGCGATGCAAACGCAGCTGCTTGAATATCTGGCGCGCCCTGACGTCGCGGCATCGCTGCGCCAAATCCTGCCCGCCGCGCAGGCCACCACCCTGTTGCCGCCGCTGCCGCAGGGGCAGGACGCCGATATCATGATGCAGGCGCAAATGGCGCTGCGCCCCGCGCAGCCATCCGGCAGCCCCCTGCCTGCAACAGCCGCCGGGATGGCCGGTTTTTTCCCGCTGCTGGAAAGCATGATGCCGGCCGGCGCCGCATCGCTGATGACACTGGGAAAACTGCCGCAGATGCAGGGTGGGCAGAACCTGCCACTGCCGCAAAACATGATGCAAATCACAGTGCATGACGTCATTTTGCCACCCAACGCCGCCCCTGCGGCACGTCCGGCAGGCAGCGTGCTGGCGGTTGTTGAATCGCTGACGGCATCCGGCGTGCCGGTTATCCGCACGCCGGATGCGCATTTTGTTTTGCGCCAAAGCGCCGCGCTGCCCGTCGGCACGCAAATCATCATGACCCTCACCCCCGCAACCGCGCAGGATATTATGGCGGCACTGCCCCCGATGGGCGGCACGCAGGGGCTTCGCCTTTTCGACCCGCTATTCAGCGGCACTTGGGGCGCGCTTGAAGATGCGCTGCTGGCGCTATCCGCTTCGTCCCCCGCCGCGGCACAAAACATGCTTCAGACCATTCCGGCGGCCACGACGCGGCTGGCGCCAACCAGTCTGTTTTTTCTGGCCGCCCTGCGCATGGGGAATATCGAGAGCTGGCTGGGCGAAAATGCGCTGCAAGCCCTCAGAAGCGGCGGCAAACGCGAACTGGCGGAGCGCCTGACGCAGGATTTTGCCAAGCTGGCCAGCCTTTCAAAAACCGCGATTGCGGGCGAATGGCGCGCGATTTCAATGCCGCTGTTGCAGCAAGACCAGCACGTTCATCTGATACAGTTTTTCCTGCGCCAGCCGCCGCCGGACGATGCGGGCGAAGACGGCGAGGGTGCAAGCGCGCGCGAAAAAACCACACGGTTTATCCTCAACCTGCATCTATCGCGCATGGGCGATATGCAGCTGGACGGCTTTGTGCAGAAAAAACGGTTTGATTTGATTATGCGCGCCGAAGAGTCCCTGCCCGCCGCCATACGGCAGGAGATTTTACAAAAATTCACCGCAGGGCTGGAACAGAGCGGGATGGAAGGCAGCATGCGTTTCCAGACGCGTGCGGAGCAATGGGTTGTCGTGCCGGACAGCGCGGGCGGCGATACGCAGGCGTAATATTTAAACCGAGAAGCGCAAATAACTGCGGTCATCGAAAGACACCTGTCCCGCCTGCATGCCCTTGGTCGAGCGGTGAAGCTTATAAAGCAGCGGGTCATCACGCAGGACTTGCGCAAGTTTTTCCTCGCTTTGCGCCAGCGTTGCAAACAAAAACGGGTAACCGTCGGAAGCCAGCACAATTTCCCGCGCGCCCGATGCGGGAATAACATCCACAAATTTTTCAGGCACGGTATCGCCATTCATGACGCCAAAGCCAAAATCGCCCGCATCGGCGCGGTTGGCAAAAAGATGCTGGCGCTGCAGAAGCGGAAATATGAAGGCACGCCCCTTGTCATCCGCTTGCAGGGTTTCAACGGTTTCACCCTCGCGCAGCAGCGCCTCTATTATCGCCGCGCGGGCGGATGACGTGACGTCATCAATAGACTTCGGCAACAAATGCGCGGCACCATCCAGCAAAACGCCGATATCGCCCACGCGCCAGATTTCGCGGCGCGCACGGCTGTAGATGGCAAGGCAGCAAGCGGGTTTTTCGCCTGCCGCCTCAATATCTATATGCGCCGCGCTGGCCGCGCGTAAATGCTGCGTTATCTGCTTTATGGCGCTATGTCCGTCTATATCCGCCTTCAGCGCACGAACGGCATCGGCAGCCGTCTGCGCCGCGAAACGTCCGCCAGACACGCCCGCCACGTTAGGGCAGGTTTTGCTGGTCGCACCGTCGATAACGGCCATAAAATCGGCCGTGGTGACGATGACATCCTCGCATAGCGCGGGGTCGCCTTTTTTGCAGCAGATAAACTGTTCGATGATTTTCATTCGTCAAGCTTGCGGCGGAAGGCTTCGAGGCCGATGGCATCCATCGCCGCGTTTTCCTTGAAAAGGCGTTCTTCCGCCTCAAGCCGGTCGCGCTCTTCCTGCGTCATTTCGTATTTTTTAAGCTCGGCAAAGGTTTCCATCAGCGCTTCTTTCGCGCGCTCGATGGCTTTTTCCATGGCGGCTTCGCGCCGGTCGAGGTCTTCGCGCTGGCGGCGCACGGTATCGGCGTAATCGGCGAAGGTATAGGGTATCTGGTCGTCCATGCGGGAAACGGCTTCTTTTTCCAGCTCGAACGCACGCTCTAGCGCACGGCGTTCACGCTCCAAAAGCGCCATCTGGCTGTAAAGCTCGCCCAGCGCACGGCGTTTTTCATCAAGGTCATGCTTATGAAGACGTATCAGGGCGTTCAGGTCAGCCATAATTTTTCATGCGCCCCGCCCGTTTATTTGGGCGCGCCCAGCGCCTGCGACAAAAGCGCATAGCCCTCGTCAAGGCCCGTGCGTTCCTGCGGTTTTTGCGCAAGGAATTTTTCGATGGCGGGGTAAAGCTCGATGGCTTCGTCCACCTTCGGGTCCGAACCGCGGCGGTAGGCGCCAAGGCGTATCAGCTCCGCCATGTCTTCGTAAGTGGACATGACTTCACGCCCGCGCTGCACCAGCTTTGCCTGCTCCGCCGTCAAACAGCGCGGCATGGAGCGGGAAACGGAGCGCAAAATGTTGATAGCCGGATAACGCCCGCGGTCGGCGATGCCGCGCTCCAGCACGATATGCCCATCGATAATCCCGCGCACGGCGTCGGCAATCGGCTCGTTATGGTCGTCACCTTCGACAAGCACGGAGAAAAATCCGGTGATGTCACCCACCCCGCGCATGCCGGGCCCTGCGCGCTCCAACAGGCGTGCCAGTTCGGAAAACGTGGTCGGCGGATAGCCCTTGCTGGTCGGCGGCTCGCCCGCCGAAAGGCCGATTTCACGCTGCGCCATGGCAAAACGCGTGACAGAGTCCATCAGGCACAAAACCTGTTTGCCCTGGTCGCGGAAATATTCAGCGATAGCCAGCGTGGTATAAGCCCCCTGACGGCGCATCAGCGGAGATTCATCGGACGTGGAGACAATCACCACGCTTTTCTTGAGCCCCTCGGGGCCGAGGTCGTCTTCAAGAAATTCCTGCACCTCGCGTCCGCGCTCGCCAATCAAGCCGATAACGCTCACCTCCGCCGCCGTATAGCGCGCAAGCATGGACATGAGAACCGATTTACCAACGCCCGAGCCCGCGAAAATACCCATACGCTGGCCGCTGCAGGTGGAAAGAAAACTGTTAATGGCGCGCACACCCAAATCGAGTTTTTCGCCAAGGCGTTTGCGGTCATGCGCTGCCGGCGGTTTATTGCGCAGAAGCATGTGTTCTTCGCCCTGCATCAAGGGGCCCTTGCCGTCTATCGGCTCCCCCATCGCATTGATGACGCGGCCAAGCCACGAGGGGCTCGGATAAATCGCGGGCTGCGCGGCGGCAACTTCGGCACGGCAGCCAAGACCGACACGGTCAAGCGGCTTGAACGGCATCACGAGCGCGTGGCCTTCACGAAAACCGACGACTTCGCAGGGGATTTGGTCCGCGCCCTTGGGCGTCAGGATGCAGCGGTCACCGATGGAAAGCTCCCGCTCGATGCCGCCAACCTCGACCAGCATGCCCAAAATCTTGGTGACGCGGCCGAAAAGCTGATAGGACGCCAGCTCGCTGATGCTGCCGGCGAGGTTGTCGATGAAACGATGTTCTGCTGCCATGAAGAAATCCCCGTAACCTCTTTCAGTATCCCATATTTTGGCAATAAAAGCGTATTTCTTTTATTCTTTCGTTATCAAAAGGTTAAGAGGTTTTTTCACGGTTTCTAAACGGTTTTTTCCCTTATTTTTAACCTTTATTAACAATCGTGGTATAATGTGAGGTGGGATTAAAGAGTGGTTTAGTAACAATAACGAATCATTAAGGGGATGCACAATGCGGGTACTGCTTATTGAAGACGACCAGTCCACGGCCAAAAGCATCGAACTGATGCTGAAATCCGACGGCTACGTCGTTGACCTGACCGACATGGGCGAAGACGGGCTTGAAATCGGCAAACTCTATGAATACGACATCATTATTCTCGACCTGATGCTGCCCGACCTTGACGGCTATGAAGTCCTCAAGCGTTTGCGCGCGGCGAAGGTGGAAACACCTATTCTCATCCTCTCCGGCCTGTCGGAGCTGGACAGCAAACTGAAAGGCCTTGGCTTCGGCGCCGACGATTACCTGACCAAGCCTTTCGACAAGCGCGAACTTCTCGCCCGTATCCAGGCGATTGTCCGCCGCAGCAAAGGCCATGCGCAAAGCATTATCAAAACCGGCCCCGTTCAGGTCAACCTCGATGCCCGCACCGTGGAAGTCGATGGCAAGCAGCTGCACCTGACATCGAAAGAATACGGGATTATCGAACTTCTTTCGCTGCGCAAGGGCTCTACCCTCACCAAGGAAATGTTCCTG
>DQGU01000125.1 GCA_003524565.1 Rhodospirillaceae bacterium | reverse complement strand
GCGCCGAAGTTAAGATTGGACGTGAATTGCTCGACGGCGGAGGCCATGTTTTTGTTTTTCCCTCTGAGACCTTGGCCATACCGCTGAAACCCGAAAAGCCGGCGGGGCAAAACAAGCCGCGCGGGGCATCCGGAGGGGCATTGCGCCCGTGGGATGGCAAGGATGTAAACCGAGTAAATTTATGCCCGTCAAAGGCAAAGGGGTCAAGACATTATGCAGTGCTGTCTTGACCCCTTTTGATTATGTGTATTACCGATAGTCGTATCTGTTAGAGCAGATTATTTCTTACCGGTTTTGGCAGCGGCCGTTGCAGCGGCTTGGCGACGCTGTTCTTTTTTGGGCAGCTTGCCTTTCAGCAGCTTGTTCTCTTTTACGGGCAGCAGCTCGACTTTGCCGCCGGCTTTTTCAACAGCCGCGACAGCAGCCGCCGACGCGCGCGTGGCAACAACCGTTACTTTGGTTTTCAGCTCGCCCTTGCCCAGCAGGTTCAGACCATCCAGTTCCTTGCTCAGGATACCGGCTTCGATAAGCGCGCTCAGGTCCACCGGCTTGGCGGCGGAAAGCTTTTTGCTGTCGATGCCTTTCTGGATGCAGGAAAGGTTGATGATGGCGTAGGTCTTCGCGTTGACGTTTTTGAAGCCACGCTTCGGCATACGGCGTATCAGGGGCATCTGGCCACCTTCGAAGCCTTTGATGGCAACGCCGGTACGCGCTTTCTGACCTTTGACACCACGGCCGGAGGTCTTGCCTTTGCCCGAACCGATACCACGACCCAGCAATTTCGTACGCTTGCGGGCGCCGGCATTGTCTCTGAGTTGATTGAGTTTCATTGTATTGTTCCTTATCTTTCTCGAGACGCTTAGGCGGCTTCTTCAACCTTGACCAGATGCTTCACGGCGTTAATCATGCCGCGCACTTCCGGGCTGTCCTGCAGCAATTTGCTGCGGTTCAGCTTGTTGAGGCCGAGGCCTTTCAGCGTTGCATGCTGCGCCTGGATACGGCCGGCACCGCTTGCAATCTGGGTTACTTTCAGCATTTTGCCGGAGGCAGCTTTTGCCGCTTTTTTCGGTGCTGCTTTTTTCGCAGCGGGCTTTTTAGCTTCAGACATCTGCTTGCTCCTTCACGTCACCTTTGCGGCCGAGAACTTCGTTCACGCGGCGGCCACGGCGGGCAGCCACCATGCGGGGGCTTTCCATTTTCTGGAAGGCTTCAAGTGCAGCCTTCACCATGTTGTAGGGGTTCGAAGAGCCGAGCGATTTCGCAACGACGTCCTGAATGCCCAGAACTTCGAATACAGCGCGCAGCGGACCGCCGGCGATGATACCCGTACCGGGAACGGCACTGCGCAGGCGGATGCTGCCGCCGCCGAAGCGTGCTTCGACGTCATGGTGCAGCGTGCGGCCTTCGCGCAGCGGAACGCGGATCATGCTGCGTTTCGCCTGCTCGGTTGCCTTGCGGATAGCTTCGGGAACTTCGCGTGCTTTACCGGAGCCTGCGCCGATGCGGCCACGGCCGTCACCGACTACGACCAGCGCAGCGAAAGCCATACGGCGGCCGCCCTTGACGGTTTTAGCAACACGGTTGATCGCGACGAGACGCTCGACGACTTCTGCGCCCGCCTCTGCATCCTTTTCGCGCGGCTCTCTTTGACCTTTAGGAGCTTTTTCAGCTTTTGCCATTGTCTATATCCTTTTCTAAATCAGAACGAGAGGCCGGCTGCGCGTGCAGCTTCTGCCAGTGCTTTGACGCGGCCATGGTAGGAATAGCTACCACGGTCGAAAGCGACGGATTCAACGCCGGCTTTCTTCGCGCGTTCGGCAACCAGCTTGCCCACAGCTTCCGCAGCGGCTTTGTCTGCCGTCTTCTTCAGCGACTTGCGCAGATCGGTATCGACCGTCGATGCAGCGGCGATGGTAACGCCCTTCACATCATCGATAATCTGAGCATAGATATGCTGACCGGAGCGATGCACGGAGAGGCGCGGACGCAGGTTCTTCTCGGAGGCCTTTTTGATGACCTTGCGAACGCGCCACGAGCGGCGTTGCTTGGAGGTCGGTTTTTGAATGACGATAGCCATGTTACCCTCGATTACTTCTTCTTGCCTTCTTTACGGAGGATGCGGCGTCCTTCGTAGTTGATACCTTTGCCTTTGTACGGCTCCGGACGCTTCATCAGGTACAGCTCCGCAGCTACCTGACCGACTTTTTGCTTGTCGATGCCGGAAATTTCGATTTCCGTCGGCTTCGGCACTTTCATTTCGATGCCAGCAGGCACTTTGTAGCGCACTTCGTGGCTGTAGCCGATTTGCAGTACCAGCTCTTTGCCTTGCAGGGCGGCACGGAAACCGACACCTTCAATCAGCATGCGCTTGGAATAGCCTTCGGTGACGCCTTTCAGCATGCCCTTGATGAGCGAGCTGGTCGTGCCCCACATGTTGCGGGCATGGCGGCTTTCGCTGGCCTTTTGCAGGACAACTTTGCCGTCTTTGATTTCAGCATTGATTTCGTTGCTGATATCAAGGCTCAGTTCGCCCTTCTTGCCCTTGACGGACAGCTTGCGGCCAGCAAGCTTGACTTCAACGCCCGCCGGTACGGGAATGGGATGTTTTGCAATACGAGACATTTTACATCTACCTTATCTTAGAATACGCGGCACAGGATCTCGCCACCCACGTTCGCTTCGCGCGCTTCGCGGTCGGACAGTACGCCGCGGGGGGTGGAGAGAATGGAAATGCCGAGGCCGTTGTAAACGCGCGGCACGTCTTTAATCTGCGAGTAAACGCGGCGGCCCGGTTTGGACACGCGTTTGATTTCGCGGATGACAGGCTGGCCTTCGGAATACTTCAGCTCGATGTTCAGCTCGGACTTGCCGCCGTCTTTTTGGGCAACGGAATAGTCGCGGATGTAACCTTCGCGCTTGAGAACTTCGAGCAGGCTGACGCGCAGCTTGGAAGCCGGGCTGTGTACCGACGTCAGGCGTGCAGCCTGGCCGTTACGGATGCGGGTGAGCAAATCGCCGATGGGATCGCTAATAAACATGTGTGCTTCTCCTTACCAGCTCGATTTCGTCACGCCGGGGATCATACCCTGCGAGGCCAGTTCACGCAGCATCAGACGCGAGATGCCGAATTTACGGTAGTTGCCGCGCGCACGACCAGTCAGCGCACAGCGGTTGCGAATGCGCGTGGGGTGAGAGTTGCGCGGCAGTTTCGCCATTTTCAGGCGGGCTGCGAAACGCTCGTCCACCGGACGGCTTTCATCATCAGCGATTGCTTTCAGGCGCGCCCATTTGCCGGCGTATTTCTTCACCAGTTTTTTGCGCGTGTTGTTTTTGTTCACAGAACTCAGTTTTGCCATTGTTCTAAATCCTTCTTAGCGTTTGCGGAACGGCAGTTTGAAGCCGTCCAGCAGGGCTTTTGCTTCGTCATCGGTTTTCGCGCTGGTGCAGATGATAATGTCCATGCCGCGGATGGTATCAACTTTGTCGAAGTTGATTTCCGGGAAGATAATCTGCTCTTTAATGCCGAACGCGTAGTTCCCGTTACCATCGAAGCTGCGATCGGAAATGCCACGGAAGTCGCGGATACGCGGCATAGCGATCGTGATGAGACGATCCAGGAATTCATACATGCGCTTGCCGCGCAGGGTGACTTTGCAACCAATCGGCAGATCTTCGCGCAGTTTGAAACCTGCGATGGATTTGCGGGAGCGCGTAACCAGCGGCTTTTGGCCGGAGATAACGGTCATATCAGCGATAGCGCCCTGGATTTTCTTGCTGTCCTGTGCGTTTTCGCCAACACCCATGTTGATGACGATTTTTTCCAGACGCGGAATCTGGAGAGCGTTCTCATAGCCGAACTTTTTCTGAAGGTCTTGCTTGATTTGCTCGAGATATACTTTTTTGAGACGGGCTGTCATCTTCTGCTCCCTTAATCAATCACTTCGCCGGAGCGACGGGCCACGCGCACCTTGCGATCGCCAACCACTTTGTAGCCGACACGGGTCGCCTTGCTCGTTTTCGGATCGACGAGAGCGACGTTGGAAACGTGGATAGGCGCTTCGATTTTATCGAGGCCGCCCGCGTTTGCAGACGTGGGTTTGCGATGTTTGGTTTGAACATTCACGCCCTGCACGATGACTTTGTTGTCAGCGGGCATGACTTTTTTGATTTCACCGGTTTTGCCTTTGTCTTTGCCGGTCAGTACGACGACTTTGTCGCCTTTTTTG
>DQGU01000166.1 GCA_003524565.1 Rhodospirillaceae bacterium | reverse complement strand
AAAATGGGGCAGTTCTGTTGCTAGGCCTGCCCCACGCCCCACCTATATCCGCAAAGATACAGGGATTGTATCATTTGGCACTCAGGCCGCCATTAGGCAGCGAGAGCAACCGGTGCTACGGTGTTATCGTTAGCATTTATAAAAGTAGCCCGATAACGGCGGAACAATGCCGGACGAAAGCAACCATCTTTACTACGCACGTCGATCCTATTTCGGCCCCATACCGGCGCGGGCTTTTCGCAAAGCAACCGCAAACTGGATAATTGGTGGAGCCGCCGGGTACCGCCCCCGGGTCCGTATCGCCTATTCCACAGCGCGTTTATCGTCATAGTCGGTTTGACCCGACAATTCCTATTATAGGGCATCCCGCCCGCATTTCCAATATTTTAAAAGAAATCCAATGATTTAAATGATTTGACGCAGTGCAGCGGGCGTTTTTGCTTGGGACTGGACGGCCACAAGGTTAGAATAATACCAAATTTAGGGAAATTATGGTCGAACCTGTCAAAAAAGAGCCCGCAGAGGATACGGAATTGCGCGACGGCAAAAACGCCGCCGGCGATGCCGCCAGCGCGCCCGAAACAGGCACCCCTGCGGAAAAAAGCCCCGAAGACATCGCCCGCGAAGAAGAACAGCGTGCGCAGATGGTGCAACAGCTGACCACCGTCGATGGCTGGATGGAGCGTCTGCACGACCCCGCACTGGGCGGCGTCGGCCTTGCCTTTCTGAAAGCCGCCGGCAGCGTTCTCAAGCGCGAGGACATCGATTTCGACATGAAGCCGAGCGCGGGCTATCACTCTTTCATCTACCCGCCCAAACCGGGGCAGGACAGTTTCAGCAACTATGTGCTTTACGGTGCCGAGGCGCTTGAAAATGCCGAACGCCTGATGGGCGCGCGCACGCATGAATTCGTGCATGCTCTGCAATATCAGACCGCCGCCGCGCTGCACGCCGACCCGTTCAATGCCGCGACGAACATCATGGTATCGCCCTATGATTATCTGCTGCGAAAAGAAAGACTGGAGCAGGATGCCTACGTCAAGGGCGCCTGGCTTTGCGCGCTGGCCGCTGCCGATGCGCCGGATATTGTCAAGGTGATGGAAAGCTCCCCCCTGCCTGTCAGCACGTTTCAAAACATCCGCGCGCAAAGCGCAGACCTGACGGATGCGTTTGAAAAAGCGGCGCGCGATTGCCGCAACCTTCTGGGTGTCTGGACGAAGGATGCGGAAAAAACCGTCATTGCCGACGATTGGCACGCCCGCGCGATTGATGAATACGAGCGGATGATGAAATACCGCCACGACAATTTGCAGGCAGGCGAGACGCTGACATTTGTGCGCATGGACGGCGCGGATATTCTTGAAATCGGCGCGTCTTTCGGCCCCAATACTTTCGTTGCGGATGCGCACAACAAATCGCTGACGGAGATTGAAAACCTCTCCCCCGCGCATGCCCAAAAAATTGCCGAGATTGAAAAGAAATACAGCATCGCCCCGCGCGCAAGCCTGCCAACGCTCAGCGAAGCCTTCGCCGCCGCCGGCACCACGCGCGCGGATTTCATCGCACATTCCAAAACCTACAAGGGCCCGGCTGCCCCCGCTGAAAAAAACACGCCCGCAAACGACACCGCGCCCGTGCAGCAGCAAAACACGGGCCCGCGCCCGGGCGCGCACGCGCTTTGAGCGTTTTTTAGCCCGCGCGTTTTTCAAAACGGATGATTGTTACAGATAAAGGTCGCTGCCGTGTTTGCGGCGGTGCTGCTGCTGTTTGCGGTTCATGGCTTTGTTGACATCCTTCACCAGCGGCGGCACTTTTGCGGCGGCCTGAAAAAAGCGGTGCGCCAGACGCACGGAAAGCGCCCTGTTTTCAAGATGCGCCCGCATTTCGGGGGATGCCAGATAATTCGGATTGTTTCCATTCGCCGCGTCAAACCCGCGGCCGAGTTTATCGATAACGGCATCGAGCGCGGTATCAATGCCGCGGATTTTCGGCACCTTCGGCGCGCCCTTGCCGGCGTAGGGTTTGAATTCGGTTTTGAAATCGACGGGTGTGACTTTCGCAAGGCCGAGGGTGCTGCCCATCCGGCGCGATGCCGTTTCACCGTAGAACGTACCGTGCGCCGCGCCCCATCTGGCAAATTCGCTGGCCAGCATCAATTCGCGCGCGGGGAAGGCCGGGGTTTTCATGCCCTCTTCGTAATACCAGTTCGCGGTTTCCTGACGCTCCGATGCGTACTGCCATGCGCTGGCATCCGCTTCGATAAGCGCGACCTGAATCATATATTCGGCAAAGCCGCGCGCGACGGTGGGTATCATGCCCTGTTTGTCCTGCCAGCCGTGGCGGATTTCATGCACCAGCATCGGCAAGGCAACCGCCGGATTATTCGCATAGCGCGCGCCCAGACCGACAACCCCCGTGCCCATGGTGTAATAGGCACCCGCATTGCGCAGGCTGTGGTCGATAAAAAATTTCATGCCGTTTTCTTCCGCCCATTTAAAAGCCTCCTGCGTCACGGGGGCGGAGGCGGCGGCGAAAAGCATTTTCAGGCGTTTCTGGTCGGCGGCCTCCTGCACGGGGTCGCGCTGCGCCATAAAGGCGTCAAAGCCGCGCTGGTCCCAGACGACTTTGGTTTCGGTATCCTGAAAAAGGGCATGAGTCATAGGTAGATTCCTCGGATGGAGTATATTTTCATAACAAATATCTCCTGTCAAGCACGCGCCCCGCTTTCAGACCGGCGCTTTGCCCCGGGTTTTGGTTGAAATCGCCCGCCCAGTTCGGGCATGCTGATTTTATCGACGCGAAGCAGAAAAAGCGGGCAACACATCCCACAAATACCCGCCATAAGGGGAAAAAATGAAGCAATATCATGACCTGATGCGCCATGTGCTGGAACACGGCGTTTTTAAACAAAACCGCACCGGCACCGCGGCCTATAGCTGCTTTGGCTATCAGAACCGCTATGACCTCAGCGAAGGCTTCCCCCTTGTCACCACCAAAAAGGTACATACCAAATCCATCATCCACGAGCTTTTGTGGTTCCTGAAGGGCGATACCAATATCGGTTACCTGAAGGACAACAAGGTCAGCATCTGGGATGAATGGGCGGATGAAAACGGCAACCTCGGCCCCGTTTACGGCCACCAGTGGCGTTCGTGGCCAAAACCCGATGGCAGCACCATCGACCAGATTGCGCAGGTCGTCGAAGACATCAAGAAAAATCCGGACAGCCGCCGCCATATCGTGACGGCGTGGAACCCTGCGGACATTCCGCAAATGGCGCTGGCGCCCTGCCACTGCTTTTTCCAGTTTTATGTGGCGGAGGGGAAACTTTCCTGCCAGCTCTATCAGCGCAGCGCCGATGTGTTTCTGGGTGTGCCGTTCAACATCGCGTCCTACGCGCTTTTGACCTTGATGGTCGCGCAGGTGACAGGGCTGAAGCCCGGCGATTTCGTGCATAGCTTCGGCGATTTGCACATCTACGAAAACCACATGGAGCAGGTAAAACTGCAACTGAGCCGCACGCCGCACAAACTGCCGCGCATGGAGCTGAACCCCTATGTGAAGGATATTTTCAGCTTTAAATTCGAAGATTTCGAGCTGCTGGATTACACCTGCGATGCCGCCATCAAGGCGGAGGTTGCGGTATGAGCGCGCCCAAAATATCGCTCATCGCCGCCATTGCGGATAACGGCATCATCGGCCGCGAGAACGAACTGCCGTGGCGCATCAAATCGGAACTGCAATATTTCCGCCGCACGACCAAGGGCAAGCCGATTGTCATGGGGCGCAAAAGTTTTGAATCGCTGGGCAAGCCTCTGCTTGACCGCACCAACATCATCATCAGCCGCAATCCGGATTACAAAGTGGAAGGCTGCGTCACCGTGACATCGCTCGACGAAGGGCTCGCGCATGCGCGCGATGTGGCCGCGCGCGACGGCGTGGATGAAATCTTCATCGGCGGCGGGGCGGAAATTTACCGCCAGACCATCCCCCTTGCTGACTTTCTGTACCTGACCGAAGTGCACCTGAAGCCGGAGGGCGATACCACCTTCCCCGCCTTCGCGCGCGATGAGTGGCGCGAGGTAAAGCGCGAATTTCACGCCGCGCAGGAGGGCGAAAGCGCCAGCTATACAATTACGGTGCTGGAACGCGCGGCCTGAAATTTTCGCCCATCTGCCTAATTTTATTGCGAAATTGTGGCACCAGCGCGTTTTTGCTTCCCCGCGCTGGCAGAATCCGCTAGTATCTAATTCCATAATTAAAATACTTTTGTTTTTCAGGTAAATCAAAGGTTTACCCGCCACGCTCCGGAGAGATTGATGCAGGACCCGCGTAAAAACAAACCGCAAAACGGTGATGCCCGCGAAGGCTTCAACCAGGCATCCGACTTCACATCGCGCGTGCGCGATGCAGAACATTCGCTGGACGGCGACGATGACAAACCCGCCGCCGTCATCAACAAGGGCGTCAAACTGCCCGCACCGCAAAACGACGATACGCCCGCAAAAGACAAACCCGTCACCTACGATTTCATCCCCTACCGCAGTCACGAGCCGCGCGTGAAGCCCGGCTTCGACCCCGATATGATGGACGATGTGGATTACACCAGCGCCTATGGCGATGACGGCGACGATGACGAATACGACGACCCGCGCATGGACGACCCGCTGTTTCGCATCGCGGAGCGTTTACTGCCTGACCGTCCTGAAATTCTGAACACGCTGGATGTTATTTCCAACGTGGACCTCGACAGCCTGATTGCCGCCGGCATTATCGAAGAAGAAATGCGCGGCCACATGCCGGACAAGCAGGTTGACCGCCTGACCGCCGCCGCGCTTTTGTCGGGTGCGGAAAATGCTTTTGACGTGCTGGGTGAAGTTTCGAAAAAAACTGCCGACCTGATGGTCGATTTCAACATGGTCGCGGTCGATAAACCGCCGACGCCGCAAGATTTTGCAAAACTTTCCCCCGACATCCAGCGCCTGATTATCGCCTTCGATGCGGGCGATATGGAAGAGCTGGCCAAAGGCCTGCGCAGCAAAACCGCTTTCGTGCCGGATGACGAGGCGCTCGGTGAAATCGCGCATTTCCTTGCCGCCGCTTCGCAAAACCGCAGCGCCCCCGCAACAAAAGGGGATATCCGCCTGATGCAGCGCGCCGCGCGTGCGTTCAACGAAGTCAGCAGCCTGCTGCCACTCGATATTGAACTCCGCATGAACGGCGAGACGGAAATGGCGGTTTACAACAAAAACGCGCTCGACGCGCCGGAGGTGCGCCGCCTGAAAAAACCGGGCACGCCGAAAAACGAGCCGAAGCCGCCCAAACACTAAAAGAAAATCAGCCAAACAAAAAACCGCCGTATAGAACGGCGGTTTTTTTGTGGGCGTTTATTTATACGGCGGCTTTTTTATCGGGCAGCGCCATCCAGATACGCGCTGCGATATTCATGAAACTCTCCGCCGCCGGATGCACGACA
>DQGU01000266.1:4671-4874 GCA_003524565.1 Rhodospirillaceae bacterium | reverse complement strand
AGCGGCGTGATGATGCAGCCCGCATGCCCGACGATGAATCCGGCCGCGCCGGAGCCTGCGCAGGCCGCGCATTTTTTAAACATGCCGCGCAAGAAACCGCGGGGCTTTTGGGTTTTGTTGTCGTTGACGGGCGGCGGGCAGGCGCAAGACGGGTCGCTGCCTGCGGGTGTTTCCGCGCGCCCCGCATTTTTATCGGGGGTATT
>DQGU01000266.1:0-4419 GCA_003524565.1 Rhodospirillaceae bacterium | reverse complement strand
CCCCGCATTTTTATCGGGGGTATTCATGATGTCAGTCCTTATGTTCGAAACGTGGCGTTATAAAAGCGTTTCAGACAAAAGGCGGGGCTTGCGATTGCCAGTTTTTATGGGGGGATTGTGCGGGCGCTACCGCATCGGCCAGCAGGCTGGGCGCGGCGGCGGCATATACAAACGGTGCGGGGAGCGCGGCGGGCGCGGGCACGCCATGCGACAGCACGGGTGCATAGGGGCAGGGCGCGTGCGCCGCTTCGTCATGCGCGGGGCTGTCCTGATTTTGTTGCGCGGGCGCTTCGGGCGCTTGCGCGGCGGGGACGAAAACCGTTTTCTCGCCATAGGCCGTGCAAAGAACCAGCGGATAGAGCGTGCCGTCGGGCGCGGCGGCGCGGGCGATATTGGGCATGAATCCGGCAGGGATGGTGGCTGCAATCAACATTGCCGTCACCAAAAGCGCGCCCAGAATCTTTTGTGCCCAAATCTTCATGGCCTTGTTATACGCCTTTTTGCGGAAAATAAAAGCGGATTGGAGGGGGCAAAGGGCGGTTTAAATCCTGCTGCGGCAGATTTCATACAGCATAATGCCCGTAGAAACAGCCAGGTTGAGCGATTCTGTGCCCCCCGGCATGGGGATTTTTACCAAGGCGGCGCAGGCATCGGCAATATCGTCCGACAGCCCGTTTTGTTCGCTGCCCATGACCAAAAGCAGGGGCAGGCCGTAATCGCCCTTGCGGTAATCGGTGTCGGTGCGCAGGTGCGTGCCCACGGCGCGGCCATGCCACGCGGGCAGGGCGGCGATAACATCCGTGCGGCTGGCGCGGATGATTTTCTGGCGGGCAAAGGCGCCGACGGTCGCGCGCACGGTTTCCGGCGCAAAAGCATCGCAGGTCTGGCCGATAAGAACCACGCCTGCCGCCCCCACCGCATCGGCGGTGCGGATGATGGTGCCGAGATTGCCGGGGTCGCGGATGTCTTCGAGCCCGACCCACAGCGCATCCGCCGTGCCCGTCATGGTGTCTATATTATATGTACGCATATAAAGCGCGGCGATGACGCCTTGGGTGTTGTCGCGCCCCGTGATGCGGCTGAGAAGTTCTTCCGGCATTTCGAGCGCTTCGGTATCGTCTTGCGCGCGGGCAAGCAAGCTTTGTGCATCGTCCGCCGCTGCGGGGCTGAAACAAAGGGTATGGATATGCCATCCGGCGTCCAGTGCCTCTGCGATATGCCGTGCGCCTTCGACCACAAAAAGCCCGCTTTCGTCGCGGTGTTTTTTGAGCGCGAGGGATTTGAGCGTTTTAACGGCCGGATTGGCAGCGCTGGAGATTTGTTTAACGAAACGTGGCATGGAGCATCCTTGCAGGCACTATAGCAGGACTTGGGCGGTTTTGGCGCGGGTTTTCGTGCCGATTGAGTTTTCCGCCGATGGCCGATAAGCTGAAGGCCGGATATTTGTATATCGGCTTTATAAAAAGGAATATGCCATGGCGGCTCTCGGCGTGCTTTTTGTTCTCGGCTACCTGCTTTTGCCTATCGTGGCCATGATTTGGGCCTATAGCAGCGGCAAGCGTATCGACCAGCTGGCCGAAAACGTCGGGTTTTTGCTGCGCCGGGCGGAACGTGAAGGCCGCAGCGACGCTGCCCCCAAAAAGGCAGAACCTGCCCCCACGGAAAAGCCCGCTGAAAAACCTGCCGCGCCCGCATCCGGCGTGACGGTAACGCCCGCGGTGCAAAGCGCCCCCGCCGCGCAAAGCCTGCCGCGCAAAGACAGCATTTTCGCCGACAACAGCGTTTACAAGGGCGCAGACGGCGAAGAGTGGGTGGAAATCAGCGATGCCCCCGCCGCCAAGACAGCCTATTTTTCCGACACCGAAAGCCGCGCAGGGGCGGCGCGCACAGATACGGTACACAGCGGCGCACGCGCCGACGGCGAAGATGTTTTTGAAAAGGCATGGCACTGGCTGGGCGAGAACTGGATGCTGGTCACGGGTGCGCTTTTCGTTTTCCTGTCCATCAGCTGGCTGGTGCGTTATGCGCTTGTCGAAGATTTGATTACCGCCGAAATGCGCATCGGCGCGGGCTTCGTGCTGGGCGCGGTTCTGGCGGGCATCGGCTATTGGCGCATGAAATTCTATCCGCAGCAGGGGGCGATTTTTCTTGTCCTCGGCACCAGCGCGGTGATGCTGACCATGTTCGCCGCGCGCGAGCTTTACGGGTTTTTCACGCCGGCCGCCATGCTCTCGCTCGCTTTTGTCACGGCGGGTTTTGTGACGCTGCAGGCGCTGCGCGCGAATATGCCGGTCTTGTCCTACGCGGGGCTTCTGACCGCCATGGCCGCGCCCGCCATGACCAATGTGGCCACGCCGTCTTTCGCGGGGCTGTTCGGCTATCTGGCCGTGGTCTTGGCCGCGACGCTGTGGGTTGTGCTTATGACGGGCTGGCGCAAAAACATTTTGTTCGCGCTCGTCATGACCACGTTCTATAGCATACCGTTTTGGGAAGTTTCTTCGCGCCTGCCGTCGAAAGATGCGGGGCTTTATACGGCGTTTGCTTTCGCGGCGGTGTTTTTTATTGCCGATATGGTCGGGCATTTCCGCGCGGTGCGCAACCGCCTTGCCGATATTCTGATGCCGCTTTTGATGGCGGGCTTTCTGGTTGTCTGGATTGGCAATGCCGCGGCGTCTGACATGCGCGCGATGTGGCTTTTGCTCTGGGCGGCGGTTTTCTCCGCGGGTTCGGCGCTTTTGTCGCGCCGCACCGGGGCGCAAAGCGTTTTCTATACCTATATGGCGGTTGCCGCCGTGCTGGTCGTGGCGACAACGGCGATTGAACTGCGCGGCACCGGCCTTATCGTCATGCTGACGCTGCAATCGGCGGGGCTGACGCTTTTGTGCCGCCATGTGCTGCGCATGACGACGGGCACGACGGTGGCGGCCTTTACGATGCTGTTGCCGCTATGCCTTGGCGTCGGCAGCCTCGATGCCGCCAAGTGGACGGGCGCGGCGATTCCGCAGGGGCATGCGCTGGTGCTGCTGATGCTGGCGGCGGTGCCGCTGGCGCTCGCGTGGTATTTCTATGTCTGCCCCGATACGCGCGAAGGCGGCAAACAAAAAACGGTGCCGGAAACTACCGCACCGCACATGGCGGAGATTTGCTTTTGGGTCATCTCGGGCTCGCTCTACGGTTATGCCTTCATCTGGCGCGTGGCGCATGCGCTGATACCGCAGCAGGATTTCGCAACCGCACTTTGCATGATTGCCTATAGCATCGTCGGCATCGCCGCCTATATGCTCGGCCACAGCGGCGGGCGGCTTTATGTGCGCTACTACGGCCTCGGCCTTCTCGGCTTGGTGATTGCGCGTCTGCTGCTGGTCGATTTGCCTGAAATGCCTGTCGCGGCACGCATTGTCATGTTCTTCGGCGTCGGCGTTCTTTTGCTCGCCACCGCTTTCATCCGCTACCGCCGCAAAGATACGGGCGCGGCGGAATAGGCGCGGGCGATGAAAACAGGGGTGGCGGGTCAGTCCGGCCGTTTATAAACAAGCGTGCCTTGGCGCATGCTGATGATTTCAGCATCGGTGGCGAATCCTGTTTTATCGGGCACCCATCCCTCCCGCGCGGTGCGGCAGAGGATATAGGGATGCGTCTGCGCAGCTGTAAAACGCGCGTAGTAGAGCCGGAACAAACCCTTTTTGTCCGCATCCCAGAACTCCCATATCTCGTCCGGCGCCTTGAGCGCCTGCGCGATTTCGGGCAGGCGCTTGCGGACAGTTTCGTCGTTCAGGTCGATAGCGGACACAATGCGCCCCCTTATTGATTACTTTTTTTCATGACCGAGAGTGTCATGTCGCGTATGTGCGGTGGGCTCTTGCGCGCGAGGTCTTCTGCTGTTTCGCCTTTGTTATTCTTGGCGTTAATATCGGCGCCATGTTCAAGGAGAAGTGAGATGATGTCCTGACTGTTTTTGTTGTAGGATGCTTTGGTTACAGCATGCATCAAGGCCGTATTGCCGTCAGCATCCGCAAGGTTGACAGAGGCTTTGTGCGCCAGCAAAAAGCTGACAACAGATAAATGGCCTTCTCTGACGGCCAACATAAGCGCTGTGTAGGGTTTGTTCCCGAACCGGTCTATATCTGCGCCATGTAAAAGCAGCATTTCGATGATTTTTACTCTGCGTTCGAGGAGGCTGCAGTCAAAGGCCTGCGCGATTGCGTTGGTTTCTTTAGCTACGTTAACTTTAATGCCCCCACGCAGAAGCGCATCCAGCATCTTTACCTTGCAATATTGCGTGGTGCCTGCGACGAGCTCATCGTTATGGCTTTTATTTCCGCTATTGGCGCCATGTGCGAGTAAAAACTCGACAGCTTTTACTTGTTCCCCTCGAAGAGCATACTCCAAAAGAGTTACGCCGTTTTCGTCTGGGAGGGC
>DQGU01000249.1 GCA_003524565.1 Rhodospirillaceae bacterium | reverse complement strand
CCGACATCTCCCCTCTCCCCCCCCACCGCTCTCTTCCGCCCCCGCAGCGCGCGCGGCGGCGGCCGGCGGACGCCCCCCGCCATCACCAGCGTATCGACATTATTTTGTTTGAGGATTTCGATAGCGGCATTGGTCGCGCCAAGTTTCGTCCAGCCGTGCGGCACACCGGACATCAAACCGTCTTCGGTCTGGCCGCGGAAGCCCAGCACGAAGAAATCGCGCCCGTCCCTGCGGCATGCCTCGATGAGCCTGCGGGGGAGCCCGCCGCTCCCCGCTATAATCCCGAGGCGCGACATGGTTTAACCGTTCGCAGCGGACTTGGGCTGAAGAACCGAGCGGCCTTCTTTCGCGCGAATGAATTCAATCATACGCATGACGGCCTGTTCGCCGCCAAAATCGTTGGCGACGGTATTAATGCGCTCAGCCAGCGTGCCGTTATTGTCGAACAACTGGCGGAAGGCTTTCATCAGCAGCTGCACCTGGTCTTTGGTAAAGCCGCGGCGTTCGAGCCCGACGTAGTTAAGACCGGCCAGATGCGCGCGCTCACCTTTGACAAGACCGTAGGGAATGACGTCGTATTCAACGCCCGACATGCCGCCAATCATGGCGAAAGGCCCGATGCGCACGAATTGATGTACAGCCGCAAGCCCGCCGATGATGGCGAAATCGCCCACTTCGACGTGACCGGCCAGTGTGGCGTTATTGGCAAGAATGACGTTGTTGCCGA
The DNA here is from genome assembly GCA_003524565.1 of Rhodospirillaceae bacterium. Classification (GTDB taxonomy): domain Bacteria; phylum Pseudomonadota; class Alphaproteobacteria; order Micavibrionales; family UBA2020; genus UBA2020. The sequence continues at coordinate 8,432 of DQGU01000249.1, read as the reverse complement.
CGATGCAGTCATGCGCGACGTGCGATGCCGTCATGAACAGGCAGTTGTCGCCGACGACGGTTTTCATCTTGTCGCCTTCGGTGCCGGGGTTCATGGTGACGTGTTCGCGGATTTTGCAGCGCGCGCCGATAATCAGTTCGGATTTTTCGCCTTTGAATTTCAAATCCTGCGGCGCGGAGCCGAGAGACGCGAAAGGCCAGACAATCGTTTCATCGCCAATCGTGGTATAACCATCGACAACGACATGCGATTTCAGCTCCACCGCGCGGCCGAGTTTCACATTCGGACCGACAACGCAATAAGCGCCGATTTTGCAATCTTCGCCGATAATCGCGCCGTCTTCGATGATGGCGGTTTTGTGAATGACGGCCTGTGCCATGAATATACTCTCCGTGCGCGCAGCGGTTTTACGATAAGTTATTGATAGCAAAATGGAATTTCAGAGCCAAATCACGCTGTGTGACAGTCTGTAACAAAAAACAGCTTAAAATGGGGGCTTTTGGACGCCAAACAGCCGTTTTTTGCGCAAAAAGGGCTTATTTCCCATCCATAATCATAGCGGTCACGATGGCTTCGGCGCAAAGCTCGCCATCCACCCGCGCTTCGCCTTTGAACTTCCAGACGTTGCGGCGGTTTTGCACGCGCACGACTTCGATTTTCAACTGGTCGCCCGGCGTCACCGGACGGCGGAATTTCGCTTCGTCAATCGCCATGAAATAGACAAGCTTGCCTTCAAGCTCTTTACCGACCGAATGCACAACCAGCGCGGCCGCGGTCTGCGCCATGGCTTCGATAATCAGCACGCCCGGCATAACCGGTGCGCCCGGAAAATGGCCGTTGAAGAAATCTTCGTTGATGGTGACGTTTTTAAGGGCGAGCGCACGCTCGCTCGGGTCAACTTCGAGTACGCGGTCGATGAGCAGCATCGGAAAGCGATGCGGCAGCATTTCCATGATGCGGCGGGTATCCAGCAGCGGTGCAGCAGGCTTTGCCGGTTCAGTCGTCGTCATGTTTCGTCTTGTCCTTTCTTGAGGCTGATGCGCGACCAGATAGCGGTCTGGCGCATAAACTGGCGGATGGGCACCGCGGGAGAGCCCATGACTTCCCCGCCCGGCGGGATATCCCGCATGATGCCCGATTGCGCGGCGATTTTGGCGCCAGCGCCGATTTTAAGATGGCCGGCAAAGCCCGACTGCCCGCCCGTCATGACGTAATCGCCAAGCTGGGTGGAACCGGAAATGCCGGTCTGCGACACAATCACGCAGAATTTGCCGATATGCACGTTATGGCCGATTTGCACGAGGTTATCGATGCGCGTGCCCTGCCCGATAACCGTATCTGGCCCTGCGCCGCGGTCGATGGTGGTATTGGCGCCAATCTCGACGTCATCGCCAATCATCACGCGCCCCAGCTGCGGCACGGCCACATAGCCCGCGGGGTCGATGGCAAAACCAAAACCCGGACGGCCGATAACCGCGCCCGGATGCAGGCGCACTTTGCTCCCCATCACGGTATGCGTCAGATAGACGCGCGCGCCGATGTCGCAATCCGCGCCAATCTCCACGTTATCTTCGATAACCGCCAGCGCGCCGATGCGGCTGCGGTCGCCGATTTTGACACCTTTGCCAATCACCGCGCCGTGGCCGATGTGGCAATCCGCGCCAATCACCGCCGCGGGGTCGATAACAGCCGACGGCGCACGGAAAGATTCCGGCTTCGGCTGCGGATAAAACGCCTGCGCCGCGATGGCGTATGCTTTGTACGGATTTTTATGCGTCAGGCAAACAGTGCCCGCGGGCGCGTCAGCCGTCAGTTCGGGACGCACGAAACACGCCCCCGCCTTGGTCGCCTTGAAGAAGGACGCATATTTCTTGTTATCAAGGAACGACAGATGCTCCGCTTGCGCATCTTGCAGCGGGGCGACGTCGGTAAGCGCCTTGCCCGCCGCAGCGGGGTCGGACAGCGTTGCGCCCGTCAGCTGCGCAAGTTCGCCCAGCGTGAAAGGCCCTGCTTTTTGAAAAAAACGCGGATCGGCCATACCCCTCTCCCGCTTATTTCTTTTTCGGCAAAGCGAAGTTGACGGGGATTTTCTTCACGTCTTTGTTCAAACGCGCCAGAACTTCTTCGGAGATGTCATAGCCGCGCTCCGCCAGAATGACGGAATCGTCGGAAAACACAACATCCAGGCTACGCAGGCGCGCGATTTCCGCAGTGATTTTCAGTGTTTCTTCGCGCAGCTTGGTCATCGCCTGATTGAAGGCGTAATCCAGCGTTTGTTTACGCTCCTGCACCATTTTGAAGCCTTGCGCCGCTTTTTTCTCGAATTCCTTGCGCTGGTTTTCGAAATCGGCTTCGGTCATCTTGTCGCGTTTTTTGATGATTTCGTCTTTTTGCTTTTTCAGCGTTTCTTCTTCTTTGGTGATTTGCGCTTCGTATTCCTTGCGCTTGGCGTTGACGGTTTTCAGGATGTCTTCGCCGGCCGCGCTTTTACGCAGAACGCCGTCCAAATCCATGATGCCGAAAACGATGCCGCTGGCGGATGCGCCCTGCGCGGCCGTTGCGGGGGCAGCGGCGAAAGACGGCGCCGCGCCCATCAAAAGGACGGCAAAAACGGCGGCGGTGAAAGTGCGGATGTGTGTCATATCATTAAACCTTCTGTAAGTGCCTTTTACGTTTATATGTTTGCCCGGCACGTTTTAGAAACGCGTGCCGAAGCTGAAGCGGAAAAACTCATCCTTGTCGAAATCTTCCTTCACAACCGGCACGGCAAAATCCATGCGCACGGGGCCGAAGGGAGAACGCCAGGAAATCCCCACACCCGCCGTCACGCGGATAAGGTCGGACTGGTCGATGCCGGGGCCGCTTTCGTCAACTTCGCGCAGCACGCCGAAGTCGCTGAAGGTACGCAGGCGGACACCCAAATCGTCCGGCAGACCGGATGGGAACTCAAGCTCAACGGAGCCGCGGCCAAAAAAGTTCCCGCCCAGCGCGTCGTCGGTGGCCGTATCGCGCGGACCGATACCCGATTCCTCGAAACCGCGCAGCGTGGTGCCGCCGATAAAGAAGCGCTCGTTAATGCGCAAATCTTCGCCGCCGAAGCCGAAAATATAGCCGGTCTCGGCAAGCAGGCTCAGCACCCATTTGTCGCGCACAGGGAAATAAGCCGTCGCGCCGACGCGGCTGCGCAGGTAACGCGCATCGCCGCCGATACCCGCAACTTCGTTTTCAAGACGCGCGACGATACCTTCGGTCGGCTCCAGACGGCTGTCGGTTGAATCATAGGTCAGCTTGTGGTTGATGGCAGAGGTCTTGCGGCGGCCTTCCTGACGCTGGATGAACAGCGAAGCCGTCGGGTCAACGTTTTCAATCTCGGTAATATCATAGCGATAACCAAGGTCATGACGCAGCCTTTCCGACAGCGGATAGCCAAGGCGCAAGCCCCCGCCCGTGCGGCGGCTGTCATACGAGCTGTAATCCTGATAATCGCGCACGATGTGGAAAGCATCGACACCGAAGCTGAGGTCGCGGTTCAGGAAATACGGTTCGGTAAAGCTGAAATCGAACTGCGAACGGCGGGTCGAAAGCGTGGTCGCCAATGTCAAATCCTGACCTTTGCCGAGGAAGTTGCGCTCGCGGATGCGGAATTCGCCCAAGACACCGTCGGACGTCGAATAGCCACCGCCCAGCGACAGTTCACCCGTGGATTTTTCAGCGACGTTGATGTCGATATTGGTTTTGTCGGGGCTGCTGCCGCGCGCGGTTTTGACCTGCACGTTTTCGAAATAGGTCAGGTTGCGCAGCTTTTGTTCGGAACGCTTCAGGCGTGCGGCGTTGAAGGGGTCACCTTCGACCAGCTGCATCTCGCGGCGGATAACTTCGTCCATGGTGCGGACGTTGCCGTTGATGTTGATGTTTTCAACGAAGACTTTGTTGCCTTCGTTAATGGTAAAGGAGATATCGATTTCGCGTGCATCGCGGCGGCGTTCCACCGTCGGCGTCACATCGACGAAAGCATACTGGCGGTTGCCCAGCTCGTCCGTCAGTTTGTTGACGCTGTTTTCAATCGCGCTGGCCTTGTACCACTCGCCCGATTTGAAGGTCAGGGCGGAGCGCAAGGTTTCGCCGTCGAGGTCTTGCAAATTGCTCTTCACGTCAATCTTGCCGACCTTGTAGCGTTCCCCTTCGTTCAGGGTAAAGGTGACATAGAAATGCTTGCGGTCAGGCGACAGCTCGGCAATCGCGCTTTCGACCAGAAAGTCGGCATAGCCGTGTTCAAGGTAGAATTTGCGCAGCATTTCGCGGTCAAAGGCCACGCGGTCGGGGTCGTATTTGTCGGCGCCCGACCAGATACGCCACCAGCGGTCTTCGCGGCTGCGGATAACGCGCTGCAAATCGCCATCGTCAAAGCGTTTGTTGCCAAGGAAAACAATGCGGGAAATCAGCGTTTGCGGGCCTTCGCTGATTTCGAAAACAAGGTTCACGCGGTTCTGGTCGAGCTTGATGATTTTCGGCTCGACGCTGGCGGAAAAACGGCCGCTCAGGCGGTACATTTCCTGCAGGCGCGCCACATCGGCCTGCACCTTGGTGCGCGTCAGAACGGTACGCGGGCGCAGCTGCACCTCGGCCATCAGCGCGTCTTTTTTAATCTTCTCGTTACCTTCAAACGCGATTTCGTTGATGATGGGGTTTTCGACCACCACGACGACAAGGTCGCGCCCTTCCTGATACAGCGAAACATCGGCAAACAGCCCCGTCGCGAAAAGCGATTTCAGCGCGCGGTTCAACTTGACGGTATCAAAACGGTCACCCGCCTGCAGCGAGATGTAGGACAAGACCGTTGCAGGCTCGATACGCTGCGTGCCTTCGACTTTAATTTGCCGGATAGTATCGGCACCCTGCGCGTGGACGAGCGTGGGAGCCGCCAGCGTGACAAAAAGCCACAGGCCGAAACAGGCGACCGTGCGGCAAATCGCCGGCATCTTCGGTGTCGGGGAGCAAAATGTGTTCATGATCCAGTCGTGCGCTTCGTGACGTAACAGGTACGTTAAGGTTTGTTGTTTTTTGTATTAAGAAATCAGGCTCTTAACGTAGTCCACCAGCTTCAGTTGCACAAGGTCATTCCACGTCGCAAAAACCATAATAAAGAGCAAAAACAGCAAACCCACGCGCAGCATGTATTCCTGCACCATATCACTAAGGGGGCGGCCGCGTATCTTTTCCATAGCATACATCAAAAGATGCCCCCCATCGAGCATGGGAATCGGCAGCAGGTTGATGAAACCAAGGTTCACCGACAACAGCGCGGCGAAGGTAATAAAGGCCACGAGCCCCTTCTGCGCGAAATCGCCCGCATAGGCGCCGATGCGCAGGATGCCGCCCAGCTCGTCCGTGCTGCGGATACCCAGCACCATCTGGCCGAGCGCCTTCAGCGTATCGGCGGTGATGTTGACGGTTTCCAGTGTCGCGTACCAGAAGGCGCTGGCGATATTATGCTCACGCATTTCCATCGCGCCCTTGGGGCTGACGATGCCAAGGCGGCCTGTCGCGTGGCGGAAGCCGAAACGGTCGGTTTCATATTCCAGACGGGGCTGGATATCTACGGTTTTGGGCGCGCTGTTCCACTCGCCGGGGGCGGTCGAATGCTTGATGGTCATTTTCAGCGGCTGGTCAAGGTTCACGGCCATGAACTTGCGCAGGTCGTTGAAGCTGACGATTTCCGTGTCGTTCATCGCGACAATCAGGTCGTCGGGGCGCATGCCCGCCTGCTCCGCCGGATAGCCTTCGGCAATGCCTGCGGCAACGGGCGGAATGTAGGGCTGACCTTGAAACACATAAAGACCGGCCAGAATGAAAATCGCGAAAATGTAGTTGATGGCAGGTCCCGCAATCACAATCGCGGCGCGGCGGCCGACGGGCTGCGCGAAGAACGCAACCTTGCGCTCCTCCGCCGTCATGGGACGGGGGGCGTCGTCTGCGGCATTTTTAACGGTATCGTCGTGCTGCGCGCTGGCGGGGTCGGTATCGCCGAACATCTGCACATAACCGCCAAGCGGTACGAGGCTGAATTTCCAGCGGCAACCGCGTTTGTCTGTCCAGCCGAACAATTCCTTGCCAAAGCCGATGGAAAAGCTGACAACCTTCACGCCGCACATGCGCGCGACAATGTAATGCCCCCATTCGTGCACGAAGACCAGAAGGCTAAGGACAAGCACAAATGGCCCGCCGTAGTCTTTAAAAAACTTCACCGGCACCGACAGCATGTCGAGCAATAATTCCATGTTGGCCGTCCCTCTCGCGCGAAAGAAATATTATTATTCTATTGTAGCGTCCGCAGACTGTTTTCGGCAATAGTCCGCGTTGCCGCATCCAGTGCGATGATGTCATCCAGCGTTGATATGCGCCCTATATCAACCCTTTGCAAGGCCTGTTCGGCCAGAATTTCTATTTTATCGAAAGAAAGATGACCGCGCAGGAACGCTTCGACCGCGACTTCGTTAGCCGCGTTCAGCACCGCCGGATACCCCAGCCCCGCCCGCACCGCCTGCCGCGCCAGCGTCACTGCCGGAAAACGGGCTGTATCGACAGGCTCGAACTGCATAGACAGCATGCCAGAAAGGTCAAGCCGCTGCCCCGTGGTCGCAATCCGCTCCGGCCAGCCCAGCGTATGGGCGATGGGGGTGCGCATGTCGGCCGCCCCCATCTGCGCCAATATACTTCCGTCGATATATTCAACCATTGAATGAACCACAGATTGCGGGTGAATAACTGCGTCCACTTTTTCATCCGGCAGATTAAAAAGATAGGAGGCTTCGATGATTTCCAACGATTTATTCATCATCGTCGCGCTATCGACGGAAATTTTCGCCCCCATAGACCAGTTGGGATGGCGCACGGCTTCAGCAGGGGTAATCGCCGCCAGCTCGCCGCGCGATTTGCGCAGGAACGGCCCGCCGGATGCTGTCAGGATAATCCGCGCAACCCCGCCGCGCTGCACGGGGTCGAAAACCTGAAACACGGCGTTATGTTCGCTATCAACCGGCAGCAAGGTCGCACCTGCGGCTTCGACTGCGGCCAGCATCAAAGGCCCCGCGGCCACGATAGATTCTTTATTGGCCAGCGCAACCGCCGTGCCTTGCGCAATCGCCGCCAGCGTCGGGCGCAGACCTGCAGTACCCACAATCGCGGCCATCAGCCAATCCGCAGGGCGGCTTGCGGCCTCAATCACCGCTGCGCTGCCCGCGGCGGCTTCGATGCCTGTTCCGGAAAGGGCGGATTTTAATTCGCCATAAAGGGTTTCATCGCCGATAACGGCCAGCTTCGCACCCAGTGCCTTCGCCTGTTCGGCCAGAAGCTGCACGTTGCGGTGGCCGGTCAAAACTTCGACGGTAAACCGGTCACGATGACCTGCCAGCAAATCAACCGTGCTTTTGCCGATAGAGCCGGTGGCGCCCAGCACACTCACGCGGCGCACATCCTTTGCGGCACGCGGTGCGTTTTCCGGCTGGCTGGCGGCGCGGTTCATCCCAGCGCAGCCTTGAGCGCGCCGAACAGAATAGCGACCAAAATCAGCGCATCGATACGGTCAAGAATGCCGCCATGACCGGGGATAAGCGCGCCCGTGTCCTTGACGCCAAAATGACGTTTAAAAATCGAAATGAACAAATCGCCCGCCTGCCCGACCATCGCCAGCACAAACCCCATCACGAAATAACCCACCGGCCCCATGCCGCCCAGCGTCGCGCCCTCAAGCCCCAGCATAGACAAAGTCCAAGGCGCCGCCATGCCTGCGGCCACAAGCCCCGCGCCGACGCTGCTGCCGAAAAAGCCCGACCATGTTTTCTTGGGGCTGATAGACGGCGCCAGTTTCGGCCCGCCCAGCGTGCGGCCGGTGAAATAGGCGCAAATATCGCTCGCCCATACGATAAACAGCAGGGTGCAGAAATGATAAAGCCCCGACAGCGCCCCGCCGTCGCGCAGCCATATCATCATCGAAAGCGCAAAGCCGACATAGAGCATGCCGAAAATCAGCAGCCACGGCTTCGGCCCGCTTTGCGAAAAGTTATAGGCGAAAACCAGAACCGACAGCGCCAGCAGAAAAAGCGCCGCCAGCACAGGGTTCATCACCATATAGCTGACCAGCGCGGCCAGCGCCGTGCAGGACGTTGCCAGCGTGACCAGATGCGCAGGCACATTGTCCTTGCCCGTCATCACCATGCGCGACCATTCATAAGCGCCGATGCCGGCCGCCGCCGCCATCATCCACGCGAAGGGCGCCCCGCCCCACCAGATAATAAACAGCACGGGCGGTGCGAACATCAAGGCGCCTTTGGCGCGCTCTTTCAGCGAGCTGTTCACGGGCGGTTTCGCCTCGGCGGCATTTGCGGGGGTTGCATCTGTGGTCATGCTTTTATTCCTTGCATGTAAAGCCCGAG